>JACZJD010000221.1 GCA_014860725.1 Aquamicrobium sp. | reverse complement strand
GGCAGCCGCATCTTCGTCGACGACGGCGACCACGTGAAGCGCGGCCAGCGCATCGCCGAGTGGGACCCCTACACCCGTCCGATCCTCACCGAGGTCGGCGGCAAGGTGGCGTTCGAGGATCTCGTCGACGGCATCTCCGTGCAGGAAACGGCCGACGAGTCGACCGGCATCACCAAGCGCGAGGTCATCGACTGGCGCTCGACGCCGCGCGGCTCGGACCTGAAGCCGGCGATCGTCGTCACCGACGACAAGGGCAAGCCCGCCAAGCTCGCCAAGGGCGGCGACGCGCGCTTCATGCTGTCGGTCGAGGCGATCCTGTCGGTGGAGCCGGGCTCGACCGTCCAGCCGGGCGACGTGCTCGCGCGTCTGCCGATGGAAAGCGCCAAGACCAAGGACATCACCGGCGGTCTGCCGCGCGTGGCCGAACTGTTCGAGGCGCGTCGCCCGAAGGACCACGCCATCATGGCCGAGATCGACGGCACGGTGCGGTTCGGGCGCGACTACAAGAACAAGCGCCGCATCGTCATCGAGCCGCACGACTCGACGCTGGAGCCGGTCGAGTACCTGATCCCGAAGGGCAAGCCGTTCCATCTCCAGGACGGCGACACCATCGAGAAGGGCGACTACATCCTCGAAGGCAACCCGGCGCCGCACGACATCCTCGCCATCAAGGGCGTCGAGGAGCTGGCCCGCTATCTCGTCAACGAGATCCAGGAGGTCTACCGCCTCCAGGGCGTGCTCATCAACGACAAGCACATCGAGGTGATCGTCCGTCAGATGCTGCAGAAGGTCGAGATCACCGAGCAGGGCGACTCGACCTACATCCCCGGCGACCATGTCGACGTCATCGAGCTCGACGAGATCAACGACCGCCTGATCGAGGAAGGCAAGAAGCCGGCGGCCGGCCAGCCCGTGCTGCTCGGCATCACCAAGGCGAGCTTGCAGACGCCGTCCTTCATCTCCGCCGCCTCCTTCCAGGAGACGACGCGGGTGCTGACCGAGGCGGCGGTGGCCGGCAAGACCGACACGCTGCAGGGCCTCAAGGAGAACGTCATCGTCGGCCGCCTGATCCCGGCCGGCACCGGCGGCACGATGAGCCAGATCCGGCGCATCGCCACGCAGCGCGACGAGCTGATCCTCGACGAGCGCCGCAAGGCGTCCGGCGCGGAAGTGGCCAGCCCCGTGCTTGCCGACATGACGACGAACGCCGCCGAATAGGCAGCGTTCCCCGCACGAAACGACACAAGGCCGCCGGGGCACCCCCGGCGGCCTTTGCTTTTCGACATGGTCGATAGAAGAGCGGTCCGGCCTTCGCCGGGCACGACCGTACAGCCATCTGACGGAACAGGGCCACGCCTCCCGGTTATCCTCCCGATCGGCCGGGCAAATCCGTACGATACCGTACAGACGATCCCGCCTGAAAATGCTGACATCTGGAGGCGAGATTATAAGGTGGCCGCGGGCCACCGGGACCTGCTATCCTAAAATGGGACAGTGGGGAGACGGTGCCATTTCGAGCAAGGAGAATGCGGCTTCCGCAATAGGGGCGATACGCGGCCTGCTGGAGGAGATCGCGTGGGGCAGGGGATCGTGGAACGAGGTGGGCCGGAGCCTTGTCGAGTTTCTGCCCGGCTCGGCGCTGGCGGTCCTGAATTTCGACATGATCCGGCAGGCGGTCAACACCGTCTTCGCCACGGGCATCGACCCGTCCTTCGTCGCCTCGTTCCGCGAGCACTACGCCGCGGTCAATCCGTGGATGGAGTTCTGGAGCACGGTGCCGCCGGGCGAGGTCAAGGTCTCCGAGCGCGACAGCCCGTCCTCGGCCTTCCGCGACACCGAGTTCTATACCGACTGGCTCGCGCCGCAGGACCACATGAAGGCCGCGTCGGGCATCCGCTTCGACGTCGATGCGCACAACACCGTCTTCGTCTGCTGGCACTACGAGCCGAGGCACGCCCCCGTCTACGACAGGCTGGCCGAGACCGTCCTCAAGGCGGCGAAGCCCGGCCTCTTGGACGCAATCCGCAGCGCGGCAGTGCTGCGGCAGGGGCTGGAGGCCACTCCGAAGCTCGGCCCGATGATCGAGCGCATCGACGGCGCAGCACTCTTCGTCGATGCCGACCGGCACATCCGGGAAGCGAACGCCGAAGCCTCCGTCGCCATGGTCCGGGGCGACATCCTGACCGGGGCGGGGAACCTGCTCGCCCTGCGCGATCCCGCGGCACAGCGCTGGCTCGAGGAGGCCGTGGCACAATTGTCGGCGGGCAAGCACCCGGGGTTCTCCGCCGCCACCTTCGCCGCCGGCGAAAGGGTCTTCCGCGTCAGCGTGACGCGCGCGCCCGAATATGGCGAACCGGGCTCGCCGCTGCTGATTCGCCCGCGGCCGCAGCTTCTGGTCGTCGTCCAGCTCCTCGTCGGAACCTCGCTGCGGCTCGACGGCAACGGGCTCAGGCTGGCCTTCGGCCTCTCGGGGGCGGAAACGCGCCTGTGCGAGATACTCGCCAACGGCCGCTCGCTGGCCGAGGCGGCCGACATGCTGCACATCTCCGAGGGCACGGCCCGGCAACGGATCAAGACGATCTTCCAGAAGACCGGCACCCATCGCCAGGGCCAGTTGATCGCGCTCGTCTCCCGCTTCGCCGCCGATCCGTGATTCCGGGAGACACGGGCGAGGCGGCTTCCCGCAGTCGATACAAAAAAGGAACAAAATAGGATATTATAGATAATTCAATAGGATGAACCTCTTGCAAAAACGGAACAAAAAAGGTACAAAAAATCCAGGGACACCGGACAAACCGGCTTCGCTGACGATCAAGGGGTAAGCTATCATGGCGCAGAACACGTTGCGGCTAGTTGAGGACAGTTCGGTGGACAAATCAAAGGCTCTGGATGCCGCGCTCGCGCAGATCGAGCGATCCTTCGGCAAGGGTACGATCATGCGCCTTGGCGGCAAGGACCAGGTCGTGGAGATCGAGACGGTCTCGACCGGCTCGCTCGGTCTGGACATCGCGCTCGGCGTCGGCGGTCTGCCCAAGGGGCGCATCATCGAGATTTACGGCCCAGAAAGCTCCGGCAAGACGACGCTGGCCCTGCACACGGTCGCCGAGGCGCAGAAGAAGGGCGGCATCTGCGCCTTCGTCGATGCGGAGCATGCGCTCGACCCGATCTATGCCCGCAAGCTCGGCGTCGATCTGGAGAACCTGCTGATTTCCCAGCCCGACACCGGCGAGCAGGCGCTGGAGATCTGCGACACCCTCGTGCGCTCGGGCGCCATCGACGTGCTGGTGGTGGACTCGGTCGCCGCGCTCACGCCGCGCGCCGAGATCGAGGGCGAGATGGGCGATTCGCTGCCGGGGCTTCAGGCCCGGCTGATGAGCCAGGCGCTGCGCAAGCTCACCGCCTCGATCTCGCGCTCCAACTGCATGGTCATCTTCATCAACCAGATCCGCATGAAGATCGGCGTCATGTTCGGCTCGCCGGAGACGACCACCGGCGGCAACGCGCTCAAGTTCTACGCCTCGGTCCGGCTCGACATCCGCCGCATCGGCACGGTCAAGGACCGCGACGAGGTCGTCGGCAACCAGACCCGCGTCAAGGTGGTCAAGAACAAGCTCGCGCCGCCCTTCAAGCAGGTCGAGTTCGACATCATGTATGGCGAGGGCGTCTCCAAGACCGGCGAGCTGATCGACCTCGGCGTCAAGGCCGGCGTGGTGGAGAAGTCGGGCGCCTGGTTCTCCTACAATTCGCAGCGTCTCGGCCAGGGCCGCGAGAACGCCAAGCAGTTCCTGCGCGACAATCCCGACACCGCGCAGGAGATCGAGCTGGCGCTGCGCCAGAATGCCGGCCTGATCGCCGAGCGGTTCCTGGAGAACGGCGGTCCGGGCGAGCAGGAAGGCGGCGATATCGACGAGGCCGCCGGCATGTAGGCGAGGGCGCCTTTTTCCGCCATCTGCACAGGCCGCCGGATCATGCCGGCGGCCTTTACCGTTTTGGAAAATCCAACAATGGACCGGTCTCGGCTGTCCGCGCCGGACAAAGGTGCGACGCCGGCTTTCGCCTTTCTGGACAGCCGCTTGGGGCAACGCTAAAAGCCTGTCCTGACATTTCCCCGTTTCTCGCGGAGCCGGCGCGGCTCCATCTCAAAAGGCTTTCGCATGAGTGGCGTCAACGAAATACGGTCGGCTTTCCTCGACTACTTCGCCCGGCACGGGCACGAGCCCGTTGCCTCGAGCCCGCTCGTGCCGCGCAACGACCCGACCCTGATGTTCACCAATGCCGGTATGGTGCAGTTCAAGAACGTCTTCACCGGGCTCGAGCAGCGGCCTTACAGCCGCGCCGTCACCGCGCAGAAATGCGTGCGTGCCGGCGGCAAGCACAACGACCTCGACAATGTCGGCTATACGGCGCGCCACCACACCTTCTTCGAGATGCTGGGCAACTTCTCGTTCGGCGACTATTTCAAGGATGTCGCCATCGAGCTCGCCTGGAACCTGATCACCAAGGAGTTCGGGCTGGCGAAGGACCGGCTGCTGGTCACAGTGTATCACACCGACGACGAGGCGGCCGGCCACTGGAAGAAGATCGCCGGCCTTCCCGACGACCGCATCATCCGCATCCCGACCAGCGACAATTTCTGGGCGATGGGCGATACCGGCCCGTGCGGCCCGTGCTCGGAGATCTTCTACGACCACGGCGAGGGCATTCCCGGCGG
>JACZJD010000220.1 GCA_014860725.1 Aquamicrobium sp. | reverse complement strand
CCGCCCCGGCACCGGCGCCAGCGGCTCCGGCCGCACCGGCCGGCACGACGACGCAGTAGCGTGAGCGACTTCCTCGTCGCGCTCGGCCTCGTTCTCGTGTTCGAGGGCGTGCTCTATGGCGGCCTGCCGCGCTTCGCGAAGCGGCTGGCCGCCGAGGTCCTGGCGATGCCGGAAGAGGCGATGCGCATCGCCGGGCTGATCGCCGCAGCGGTGGGCGTCGGCATCATCTGGCTGGTCCGGACCTGAATTCGCGCCATCCGGAAGGCCCTCCCGGCCTTCCGGCCGCAGGACATGACGATGGAGACGGCCCGCCTGCATGCGGGCGCGGCCTTCCCATCACGGCGGGTTTACCGCGTGCCCGGGCTTCGGCCGCAAACGCGCCTTAATCTCGGCGAGCATGTCTGCGACACCGCGCAGCAACCGCCACAGCTTCACTCGGAGACGACACGCATGGCCTCGACGCTTCTGTCTTCCGCAACCCGCAGGGCGCTCGCCGGCGCGGCAGCGCTTTCCATCGTCGGCGGCTGGGCCGTCCTGCCCACGCACGCGCAGCAGCAGCAGCAGGCGCAGCCGCCCGCCGTCCAGCCGCAGCCGTCGTTCGGCCCGTCCTCCGTCGCAGACCTCGCCGAGGGCCTGCTCGATGCCGTGGTCAACATCTCGACCTCGCAGACGGTCGGCTCGCGCGGCGGCGGCCAGCGCAGCACGCCGCCGCGGCCGAGCCTGCCCGAAGGCTCGCCGTTCCAGGAGTTCTTCGACGAGTTCTTCAGCGACCGCGGCCAGGGCGGCGACAGCGGCCGGCGCGTCCAGTCGCTCGGCTCCGGCTTCGTCATCGACGCGGCCGAGGGCATCGTGGTGACCAACAACCACGTCATCGCCGATGCCGACGAGATCGAGGTGAACTTCGCCGACGGCGGCAAGCTCAAGGCCGAGCTGCTCGGCACCGATCCGAAGACCGACATCGCGGTGCTGAAGATCGACCCGACGCAGCGCGAACTGACGCAGGTCGAGTTCGGCGATTCGGCGTCGATCCGCATCGGCGACTGGGTGATGGCGATCGGCAATCCGTTCGGGCTCGGCGGCTCGGTGTCGATCGGCATCGTCTCGGCGCGCGGCCGCGACATCAATTCCGGCCCCTATGACGACTTCATCCAGACGGACGCGGCCATCAACCGCGGCAATTCCGGCGGGCCGCTGTTCGACATGCACGGCAAGGTGATCGGCATCAACACCGCCATCATCTCGCCCTCGGGCGGCTCCATCGGCATCGGCTTCTCGATCCCGTCGCAGCTTGCCGTCGGCGTCATCGAGCAGCTGCGCGAGTTCGGCGAGACGCGGCGCGGCTGGCTCGGCGTGCGCATCCAGCCGGTCACCGACGACATCGCCGAAAGCCTCGGCATGACGACGGCGCGCGGCGCGCTGGTCGCCGGCGTCATCAAGGGCGGCCCGGTGGACGACGGCACCATCCAGCCGGGCGACGTCGTCATCCGCTTCGACGGCAAGGAGGTGCGCCAGATGCGCGACCTGCCGCGCATCGTCGCCGAAAGCCCGGTCGGCAAGGCGGTCGACGTCGTCATCGTCCGCAAGGGCGAGGAGCAGACCGTCAAGGTCACGCTCGGGCGGCTGGAGGACGGCGAGAAGCTGGCCGAGAACGGCGAGACCGACAATCCCGACGAGGCGGCGCCGGTCGCGACCGCCGCCGCGCTCGGCATGACCATCGCCGAGCTCGACGACGCGGCGCGCGAGACCTTCGGCATCGCCGCGGAGGTCTCGGGCGTGGTCGTCACCGAGGTCGCGGAAGGCTCGGCCGCGGCGGAGCGCGGCGTCGCCGCCGGCGACGTCATCACCGAGATCGCGCAGGAATCGGTGTCCTCGCCGCAGGACGTGATCGACCGCATCGCCGCGCTCAAGACGCAGGGCCGCCGCAACGCGCTCTTGATGCTGTCGTCCAAGACCGGCGAGCTGCGCTTCGTGACGATCCGGATGGAATAGCCGGCCGCCTGAAGCGCCGGGTTCTCAACGAAACGGCGGGCTCAGGCCCGCCGTTGCCGTTTGCGCCAGTCGCCGCGCGACAGCGTGTAGAGGACATGCCGCTTCAGGTGCGGGTGGGTGTCGGGCACGCGCGGGTGGTCGAAATCGCCTTCCGGCTCCGGCCGCATGCCGAGGCGGCGCATGACGGCGATGGACGGCGCGTTGTCCTCGACCGCGAAGGACACGATCTCGTCGAGGCCGAGCTCCTCGAAGCCAAAGCGCAGCAGTTCCCCGCCGGCCTCGGTGACGTAGCCCTTGCCCCAGAATTCCGGCGCGAGCCGCCAGCCGATCTCGACCGCGCCGCCAGGGCGCGCCGGCACGACGGTGTCGGCATAGAGGCCGGCGAAGCCGATCGCCGCGCCGGTCTCCTTCAGCTCCAGCGCCGCGAAGCCGTAGCCGCGCGCGGCGTTGTCGGCGCGGATGCGGTCGAGGAAGGCGTCGGCCTCGGCGCGGCTGCGGCGGAAGGGGAAGAACCGCATCACCCGCTCGTCGGAGTTGATGCGGTGGAAGAGGTCGCGGTCGCGATCCTCCCAGTTGCGGATGAGAAGCCGCGCCGTTTCGAGCGGCTTCACCCGGCGAATTCCTCGCGGCGGTAGCCCTGGAGGTAGAGCAGCGCGGTCAGGTCGCCGTGGTCGATGCGGATGCGCGCGCGCTCGGCCACGGCCGGCTTGGCATGGAGCGCGACGCCGGTGCCGGCCAGCGACAGCATGTCGAGGTCGTTGGCGCCGTCGCCGACGGCGATGGCGTCGGCCGGGGTGATGCCGAGGCGGGCCGAGATGTCGTGCAGCGCTTCCGCCTTGGCCTCGCGGCCGAGGATCGGCTCGGCGACCTCGCCGGTGAGCTTGCCGTCGACTTCCAGCAGCGTGTTGGAGCGGTGCTCGCGGAAGCCGAGCTTGGCGGCGATGGGCCCGGTGAAGGAGAGGAAGCCGCCGGAGACGAGCGCGGTCCAGGCGCCGGCCGCGTTCATGGTCGCGACCAGCTCGCGGCCGCCGGCCGCAAGCGTCAGCCGGGTCTCGATGATGCGGCCGATGACGGCGGCGTCGAGCCCGCGCAGCAGGGCGACGCGCTCGCGCAACGCCGGCTCGAAGGCGATCTCGCCGTTCATCGAGCGGGCGGTGATCGCCGCGACATGCTCCTTGACGCCGACCTCGTCGGCCAGCTCGTCGATGCATTCCTGGTCGATCATGGTCGAATCCATATCGGCGAGAAGCAGGCGCTTCCTGCGGCCGGCGGCCTCCTGCACCGCGGCATCGACGGGCGCATCCTCGACCGCGGCGCGCAGGGCGGCAAGGACGGCGTCGGCGGCTGCATCGCCGGGAAGGTGGAGGTCGGCGGCGACGCCCTCGGCCAGCCAGTCGATGCGGCTTGCGCCAACCGCGCGCGAGGCCCTATCTGCAAGGGCGGCGGTCAGAGCGGGCCGGGAAGGATTGGCGATCAGCGTGGCGACGAGCGACATGGGCGAGCCTTGGGAAACATCCGGGAGAGCGGGCGGCGGCGAGCCGTTGAGGAACGCGATCCTGATAGCCGGCCCGACCGCCAGCGGCAAGTCGGCGCTGGCGCTGGCACTCGCCCGCGAGACGGGCGGCGTCATCGTCAACGCGGATTCGATGCAGGTCTATGCCGTGCTGCGCGTGCTGACGGCGCGGCCGGGCGAGGCGGACCTCGCCGCGGCGCCGCATCTTCTCTACGGCCATGTCGATCCGGCCGTCGCCCATTCCACCGGGCGCTACATGCGCGAGGTGCAGGCGCTGGCAGCGGAAGGCGCATTCGCCGGGCGGCCGGCGATCTTCGTCGGCGGCACCGGGCTCTATTTCCGCGCGCTGACGCAGGGCCTGTCGCGGATGCCGGAGGTGCCGGACGCCGTGCGCGCGAAATGGCGGGCGGCACCTCC
>JACZJD010000219.1 GCA_014860725.1 Aquamicrobium sp. | reverse complement strand
GACGAGGGCGATTCCGCCACCTTCGCCGACCGCATGATCATGGAGGGCGACCCCTTCGTGCTGATCGAGGGCATGGCCATCGCCGCCGTCGCCACCGGCGCGCAGAAGGGCTTCGTCTATATCCGCTCGGAATATCCGCATGCCGTCGCCGTGATGCGCGAGGCGGTCCGCATCGCGACCGCTGCTGGCGTCCTCGGTCCCTCCGTGCTCGGCTCCGGCCGCACCTTCGACATCGAGGTGCGCGTGGGCGCCGGCGCCTATGTCTGCGGCGAGGAGACCTCGCTCCTGAACAGTCTCGAGGGCAAGCGCGGCGTGGTGCGGGCGAAGCCGCCTTTGCCGGCGCTCGAAGGGCTGTTCGGCAGGCCGACGGTGGTCAACAATGTCATCTCGCTCGCCTCGGTGCCGGTCATCCTCGACCGGGGCGCCGCCTTCTACCGCGATTTCGGCATCGGCCGCTCGCACGGCACGATCCCGATCCAGATCGCCGGCAACGTCAGGCATGGCGGCCTGTTCGAGGTCGCGTTCGGCCTCACGCTGGGCGAGATCGTCCACGACATCGCCGGCGGCACCGCCTCGGGCCGGCCGGTCAAGGCGGTGCAGGTCGGCGGGCCGCTCGGCGCCTATTTCCCGCCGGCGCTGTTCGACACGCCGTTCGACTACGAGGCGTTCGCGGCAAGGGACGGGCTGATCGGCCATGCCGGCATCACCGTCTTCGACGACACGGTCGACATGATGGCGATGGCGAAGTTCGCCTTCTCCTTCTGCGCCATCGAATCCTGCGGCAAGTGCACGCCCTGCCGCATCGGCTCGACGCGCGGCGTCGAGACGCTGGACAAGGTGGCGGCCGGCATCCGCCCGCAGGAGAACCTCGATCTGGTGGCCGATCTTTGCGAGACGATGAAGTTCGGCTCGCTCTGCGCGCTCGGCGGCTTCACGCCCTATCCGGTGATGAGCGCCATCACCCATTTCCCCGAGGACTTCCGGCCGCGGCGGGCGATGGAGGCGGCGGAATGACCGTGCCCGCCCCATGCCAGCGCCGCCTTCCTTGCCGTGCCGCCTTCGCGCGCCATATCCCATTGTCAGGAGCCTGAACCATGGGTCTCGTTCACGAAACCGACTACGGCACCCCGGCCTCGAAGTCGGAACGTAAGGTAACGCTTACGGTCGACGGCTTCCCCGTCACCGTGCCGGAGGGCACCTCGGTCATGCGCGCGGCGAGGGAGGCGGGCATCGCCGTCCCGAAGCTGTGCGCCACCGACATGGTCGACGCCTTCGGCTCGTGCCGGCTGTGCCTGGTCGAGATCGAGGGCCGCAACGGCACGCCTTCCTCCTGCACTACCCCTGTGGCCGAGGGCATGACGGTCAGGACCCAGACCGAGCGGCTGAAGAGGCTGCGGCGCGGCGTGATGGAGCTCTACATCTCCGACCATCCGCTCGACTGCCTGACCTGCGCCGCCAACGGTGATTGCGAGCTGCAGGACATGGCCGGCGCCGTCGGCCTGCGCGACGTGCGCTACGGCTACGACGGCGACAACCACGTCTTCGCCAAGGACCGCCGCACCGGCGACGACAATTTCCGCTGGATGGCCAGGGACGAATCGAACCCCTACTTCACCTACGATCCGTCGAAGTGCATCGTCTGCTCGCGCTGCGTGCGCGCCTGCGAGGAGGTGCAGGGCACCTTCGCGCTGACCATCGAGGGCCGCGGTTTCGACAGCCGCGTCTCGGCGGGCATGCACCAGCCCTTCCTCGAATCCGAATGCGTCTCCTGCGGCGCCTGCGTGCAGGCCTGCCCGACCGCGACGCTGACCGAAAAATCCGTGATCGAGATCGGCCAGCCCGAGCATTCGGTGGTCACGACCTGCGCCTATTGCGGCGTCGGCTGCTCGTTCAAGGCCGAGATGCGCGGCGAGGAGCTGGTGCGCATGGTGCCGTGGAAGGACGGCAAGGCCAATCGCGGCCATTCCTGCGTCAAGGGCCGCTTCGC
>JACZJD010000218.1 GCA_014860725.1 Aquamicrobium sp. | reverse complement strand
GGCGCTGATGGTGCGCGCCGCCGCGCACGAGATGGAAGCCTCGCGCTCCACGCTCGCCTATGGCGGCGCGCCGGGCCTCAAGGAGCGGGTGACGTCGCATCTGTCGCGCATCGAGGCGCAGGCCGGCCGGCGCATGACGCGCGGCACCGGCATCCTCGCCACCATCGGCTCCACCGCCCCCTTCGTTGGCCTGTTCGGCACGGTGTGGGGCATCATGAACTCCTTCATCGGCATCTCGGAGGCGCAGACCACCAACCTTGCCGTGGTGGCGCCGGGCATCGCCGAGGCGCTGCTCGCCACCGCGCTCGGCCTCGTCGCTGCCATCCCCGCCGTTGTCATCTACAACGTCTTCGCGCGCTCGATCGCCGGCTACCGGCTGCTGCTCGCCGACGCCTCGGCGGCGGTGGAGCGCCTCGTCAGCCGCGACATCGACCGCCGCGCGGTGCCCGAGACCGCGCACGCGCTTTCGAGGGCAGCGGAGTAGGACCATGGCCGGAAGCCTCAACGCCAGCGCCGAACGCGACGAACTCGAGGAAAACCACGAGATCAACGTCACGCCGTTCATCGACGTGATGCTGGTGCTGCTCATCATCTTCATGGTGGCGGCGCCGCTCGCCACCGTCGACGTCAATGTCGACCTGCCGACCTCCTCGGCCGCGCCGCAGCCGCGCCCGGACGAGCCGCTCTACGTGACGGTGCAGCAGGACCTGTCGGTGACGGTGGGCAACGAGCCGGTCGCCCATATCGACCTCAGAGACGCGCTCGACCGCTTCACCGGCGGCGACAAGGAAGCCCGCGTCTTCCTGCGCGCCGACAGGTCGGTCGCCTATGGCGACCTGATGAACGTCATGAACCTGTTGCGGGTGGCGGGCTATCTCAAGATCGCGCTGGTCGGTCTCGAAGGCGTGCCCGACGAGGCCGCAGCGGGCGCAACGGAGGCGCGCGAGGAATGAGCCCCCGGCCCGACATAGCCTGGTCGCGGCAGCTCGCCGGCATCTCGGTGTCGGCGGTGATGCTGTGGATATTCGCGGGCACGGTCGTGCTCGCCGCGCACGGCGTGGCCGGCTGGTGGGTGATGCGGGAACGGCAGGAGCCGATGGCGAGCGCGCCCGAGCCTGCCGCCATCATGATCGACCTCGCGGCGGTGCCGATGGCGCCGGCCGCGGTGGAAGACCAGATCGCCCCGGACGAGGTCGATTCGGAAGCGGCCGAGGCGGTCGAGGCCGAGCCGGTGGAGGAGATGGAGCTTGCCGAGGCGGTCGAGCCCGTGGTGGAGCCGATCGAGCCCGAGCCGGTCGAGGAAATCGAGGAGATCCCGCCGGAAACCGTCGAGGCCATAGAGCCGGAGCCGGTCGAGGAGATCGAGCCGATCGAGGAAATGGTCGCCGCGCTCGACCCCGTCGAGGTGCCGCTGCCGCAGGTGCGGCCCGAGCCTCCCAAGGAGGAGGTCAAGGAAAAGCCGAAGGAAAAGCCGCGCAGGAAGCCCGAGCCGGTCAAGGCCAAGCCGAAGCCGTCCGCGCCCGCCACCGAGCAGCGCAGGGCGCAGGTGCAGAC
>JACZJD010000217.1 GCA_014860725.1 Aquamicrobium sp. | reverse complement strand
GGGAAGCGGACACAGGAGGCCGCGCCCTCGTCTGAATGCTTGTTGCGGCGCGGTCTTCTGCGTCCGCCGGTGCTTTCGCCCCGATGGCGGTGGGCCGAGCGGACGTCTCCGCCCGCCGGCGCTGACCGCCGCCGAGGCCCGGGCCTTGGGCTCGACACCCGAACCGCGCGACCGATGCGCAGCCGACCCGGACACCGCCGCCCTCCCCTGATCCCCGGTCCGGACCCGGGTTCCCGCGAGGGCGATGCACGGAAGTATCGGCGAGGCGAGGAAGGGCGTGGATAGATTTCTGCGGCGGGAGGCCGGATTGCGCCGGTTTCCAACGGGGGAGAAATGCCCGGCGCAGGGGCGAAAACCACCGGAAGGCGCACCCTTCCGCCGCGGAAATGCGGCCGGAGGCGATAAAGAAATTTCTCCGCCGTTGCGAGAAAGTGACCGCGCGCGCCGGTTTTCTTCCACGTGTCGCCATAGTCTCGGCAGGTTGAGGGCTTTCGCTGCGGCGGTCGCTCCAAACGGGCGCGGGGCGAACCGGATTTGCGATGCGTTTCTCGTTCGCAACCGCACATGGAAGGAATGAAGCATGACCCTGAACAAGACCCTGCTGTCGGGCCTGTCGGCGCTGGCGATCGGTTTCGGCGCGGCGCTCGGCACGGCGGGCGCGCAGGAGGCCGCACCCGCACCGCAGACGGAGGCGCCCGCCGCCCAGGCACCGCAGGCCGACGACGCGAAGCTGAAATCCTTCGCCGTCGCGTTTCTCGAAGTGGCGAAGGTGAACCAGTCCTATCAGCCGCAGATCGAGCAGGCAGGCTCGCCGGAAGACCAGCAGCGGCTTCGCCAGGAAGCCGGCGAGAAGATGGTCGAGGCCGTGAACGAGGCCGACGGCATCACCGTGGACGAATACAACGTCATCATCCAGGCGGCCCAGACCGACCCGGAGCTCGCCCGGCGGATCAACAACCACATCGCCGAGGCGGTGGGCGGCGAGCAGCCGACCCAGCCGCCGGCGCAGGAACCCGCCCAGCAGCAGTAGATCCAGCAGCAGTAGATCCGGCGTCGCCCGATCCTCTGCGGACGACACCAGACGAGCGCCCCGCCCCCTTCGGCGGGGCGTCTTCGTCTCAGGTCATCCGAGGCGCCTGTGGTGCCCCGGCCGCCTGCGTCGCACGCGGTCGGCCCACGCGGCCGGCCGGAGCGATTCCGTGATTCGGCGAAAAGGCCGGATTGCTCCGCCAGCCGCTTCCGAAGCCGCACGGCCGACAGCCACGCCGCTGCGCCGAATCCGGCGCTTGCATTCATCATTATAAATCGATAATTCTCGATACATGGAATCGAACGATGCACTCGACGTCTTCGCGGCGCTCTCGCAGGCGACCCGGCTCGACGCCTTCCGGCTGATCGTCAGGCACGAGCCCGACGGCCTCCCGGCCGGCGAGATCGCCCGCCTGCTCGGCGTGCCTCAGAACACCATGTCCACGCATCTGGCGATCCTCGCCCGCGCCGGGCTGATCGCGGCGGAACGGCGCAGCCGGTCGATCATCTACCGCGCGGCGCTCGACCGGGTGCGCGAGATCGCGAGCTTCCTCGTCAACGACTGCTGCGGCGGCCGGCCGGAACTGTGCGCGCCGCTGGTGGCCGAGTTCACGCCCTGCTGCGCCCCGAAGGAGGCCGTCCATGCCCGCTGACCGCATCTACAACGTCCTTTTCCTCTGCACCGGCAATTCGGCCCGCTCGATCATCGCGGAGGCGGTGCTGAACCATGTCGGCGCGGGCCGTTTCCGGGCCTATTCGGCCGGCAGCGCGCCGCGGGGGGCCGTCCATCCGATGGCGCTGGAGGTGCTGGAGGAGGCGGGCATCGCGACGGAAGGCCTGCGCAGCAAGGCGTGGGACGAGTTCGCCGCGCCCGGCGCGCCGAGGATGGATTTCGTCTTCACCGTCTGCGACAGCGCGGCGGGAGAAGCCTGCCCGGTGTGGCCGGGGCAGCCGATGACGGCCCATTGGGGCATCGAGGACCCGGCCGCCGCGGACGGCCCCGGCTTCCGCAGGCGGGCGGCGTTCGAGGACGCGCTGCGCTTCCTGCGCAACCGCATCGGCGCCTTCGTCAACCTGCCGCTCGCCAGCATCGACGGGCTGGCGCTGCAGTCGAGGCTGCGCGGCATCGGCGCGATGGACGGCGCGACCTCAAGCCCGGGCGACGCGGCCTGATGGACCTCCCCCGCCGGCTCGCCGCCGAGGCGGTCGGCACGGCGTTCCTCGTCGCAGCCGTCGTCGGCTCGGGGCTGATGGCGCAAGGGCTGACGGACGACGGCGCGCTGGCGCTGCTGTGCAACGCTCTGCCGACCGGGGCGATGCTGGTGGTGCTTATCACCGTCCTCGGTCCGGTCTCGGGCGCGCATCTCAATCCGGCGGTGACGGTCGCGTTCGCCCTCCGGCGCGTGATCGCGCCCCGGGAGGCGGCGCTCTATGCCCTCGTCCAGATCGCGGGAGGCATCGCCGGAACCATGGCCGCGCACCTGATGTTCGCGGAGCCGGCGTTGCAGCTCTCTTCCACCGCGCGGACGGGGCCGCCGCTGTGGCTGGCCGAGGCGATAGCCGCCTTCGGGCTGGTGTCCGTGATCCTCGCGGCCGTGCGGCTGGACCTGCGGGCGCTGCCGTGGCTGGTCGGGCTCTACATCACGGCCGCCTACTGGTTCACGGCCTCGACCTCCTTCGCCAATCCGGCCGTCACCGTCGCCCGCGCCCTGACCGACAGCTTTTCCGGCATCCGGCCGGGCGACGTTCCGGCCTTCGTCGCGGCCCAGCTCGTCGGTTCCGGGGCGGCGCTGGCGGCGACGCAGTGGCTTCTGCCGGAGGCGGAGGGCCGCGCGTAGCGCCGCCTGCCTCATGCAAGAACGCCCCGCCTTCCGGCGGGGCGTCTTCGTTTCAGGTCGCAGGAGCGCTCAGGCGGCCTCGACCTCTTCCTCCACGGCGCGCGGGCGGGCGCGGAAGTTGAGCCGGTCGGAGCCGGCGGTGATCTTCACCACCGAGCCGTCGTGGATGTCGCCGAGCAGGATGCGTTCGGCGAGCGGGTCCTGAAGCTCCTTCTGGATCACGCGCTTCAAGGGCCGCGCGCCGTAGGCGGGGTCGTAGCCCTTCTCGGCCAGCCACTCGACCGCCTCGTCGTCGAGGTCGAGCACGATCTTGCGGTCGGCGAGCAGCGCCTCCAGCCGCCTGAGCTGGATCGCCACGATCTGGCCCATATCCTGCCGGCGCAGCCGGTGGAACAGGATGACCTCGTCGACGCGGTTCAGGAACTCCGGCCGGAACGACGCCTTGACGACCGCCATGACCTCGTCGCGCACCTTGTCGACGTCCTCGCCCTCGCCGAGCGAGACGAGATATTCGGCGCCGAGGTTCGACGTCATGATGATCAGCGTGTTGCGGAAGTCGACCGTGCGGCCCTGCCCGTCGGTCAGGCGGCCGTCGTCCAGCACCTGCAAGAGCACGTTGAAGACGTCCGGGTGCGCCTTCTCGATCTCGTCGAACAGCACGACCTGGTAGGGCCGGCGGCGGACGGCCTCGGTGAGCGCACCGCCCTCCTCGTAGCCGACATAGCCGGGAGGCGCGCCGATCAGGCGGGCGACCGAGTGCTTCTCCATGAACTCGCTCATGTCGATGCGCACCATCGCGGTCTCGTCGTCGAACAGGAAGTTCGCGAGCGCCTTGGTCAGCTCGGTCTTGCCGACGCCGGTCGGGCCGAGGAACATGAACGAGCCGATCGGCCGGTTCGGGTCCTGGAGCCCGGCGCGGGCGCGCCGCACGGCCTTCGACACCGCCTGCACCGCCTCGCCCTGGCCGACGACGCGCTTGGCCAGTTCGTCCTCCATGCGCAGCAGCTTGTCGCGCTCGCCTTCGAGCATCTTGTCGACGGGGATGCCGGTCCAGCGCGACACGATGTGCGCGACGTGGGAAGGCGTCACCGTCTCCTCGACCATGGAGCCCTGCCCGTCTACGGCCTCGGCCTCGGCGAGCTTCTTCTCGAGCTCCGGGATGCGGCCGTAGGCCAGCTCGCCCGCCTTCTGGAACTCGCCCTTGCGCTGGGCGATGGCCAGCTCGTTGCGGGCCTCGTCCAGCTGCTTCTTGAGGTCGGCGGCGAGCCCGAGCTTCTGCTTCTCGGCCTGCCACTTGGCGGTCAGTTCGGACGATTCCTCCTCGAGGTCGGTCAGCTCCTTCTCGAGCCGGGCCAGACGGTCCTTCGACGCCTCGTCCTTCTCGAGCTTGAGCGCCTCGCGCTCGATCTTGAGCTGCATGATGCGGCGGTCGATCTCGTCCAATTCCTCGGGCTTGGAATCGACCTGCATCCGCAGCCGCGAGGCGGCCTCGTCGACGAGGTCGATGGCCTTATCGGGCAGGAAGCGGTCGGTGATGTAGCGGTTCGACAGCGTCGCGGCCGAGACCAGCGCGGAATCGGAGATGCGCACCTTGTGGTGCTGCTCGTACTTCTCCTTGAGGCCGCGCAGGATCGAGATCGTGTCCTCGACCGTC
>JACZJD010000028.1 GCA_014860725.1 Aquamicrobium sp. | reverse complement strand
CATCCCAAGCGTCGACGGCCAACGGCCCGGAACGGACGCGGGAAGACGAGGGAGGTCAGGCTTGGTCACAACCGCGACAGCGGAGCGAACGCTGGCTGCGGGCGCCGCAAAGGCGCCGCCGCTTGTGGAGGCCGTTTCGATAGACAAGCGCTACGGCGGCGTGCAGGCATTGAGGGGCGTTTCCTTCGAGCTGCGCCAGGGCGAGATTCTCGGGCTGATCGGGCCGAACGGCTCCGGCAAGTCCACCTGCGTCAACGTCCTGTCCGGCACCGTCCGCCCGACCGCCGGCCAGGTGCTGCTCGAAGGCGTGGACGTGTCGCGCGCGCCCATCGACGCCATCGTGTCGCACGGCATGATCCGTACCTATCAGGCGACCCAGACCTTCCCGGAATACACCGCGCTGGAGAACGTGCTGCTCGGCTGCCACTCGCGCCGCAAGGTCTCGCCCATCGCCTCGGTGCTGCGCAGCCGTGCGGCGCGCGAGGAGGAGGCGAAGATGGAGGCCGCGGCCCGCGACGCGCTGGAGACGGTCGGCCTCGGCCACCGCGCCTCCGCGCTCGCCTCGACGCTGTCGGCGGCCGACCAGCGCCTCCTGATGATCGCCGTGATGATCGCGGCCGCCCCCAAGGTGATCCTGCTCGACGAGCCGGCCGCCGGCATGGTCTCCAGCGAGCGCAAGGCGCTGGCCGAGGTGATCCGCGGCCTGCCGGCCAAGGGCATCAGCGTCCTCGTCATCGAGCACCACATGGGCCTCATCATGGAGATCTGCGACCGCATCGTCGTGCTGAACTTCGGCCAGAAGATCGCCGACGGCACCCCGGCCGAGATCCGCTCCGATCCCGCCGTCATCGAAGCCTATCTGGGACGCCGCGATGCTGACCGTCACTGATCTGCGTATCGCCTACGGCAAGGCCGAGGTCGTCCACGGCGTGTCCTTCGAGGTGGGCGCGGGCGAGTGCGTCGCCCTCATCGGCCCGAACGGCGCGGGAAAATCCACGATCCTCAAGGCGGTCTGCGGACTGATGCAGCCGACCGGCGGCGACATCCGCTTCGAGGGCCGCTCCATCGCCGGCCTGCCCGGCCACGAGGTCGCGCGCATCGGCATCGCCATGTGCCCGGAAGGGCGGCAGATGTTCCCCGAGATGACGGTGATGGAGAACCTGCGGCTCGGCGCCTATCGCCGCCGCCGCGAGAACATCGCGCCCGAGATCGAGGAGGTGCTGGCGCTGTTCCCGCGCCTGCGCGAGCGCGCCTCGCAGATGGCGGGCACGCTGTCGGGCGGCGAGCAGGAGATGGTGGCGATCGGCCGCGCCCTGATGGCAAGGCCCCGCCTGTGCATCCTCGACGAGCCCTCCCTCGGCATCGCCCCCAAGGTGGTGGACGAGATCGAGGAGACGCTGATGAAGATCAAGCAGCTCGGCGTGACCATCCTGCTCGTCGAGCAGGCCGTGTCCATGGCGCTGCGCGTCGCCGACCGCGCCTATGTGCTGGAGGCCGGCGAGGTCGTCACCGCCGGCACGTCCGAGGAAATGTCAAACGATCCACGAGTTCAGAGCGCCTATCTCGGCGCCTGAGAGGGCAAGGGCCCTGTTCCAGGAGGAGAGAAACATGAGAAGACTTGCATTGCTCGCCATGGCGGGCGCGTTCGCCCTCTCGCCGATGACGGCGAGCGCGGAGGAGAAGACCCTGACGGTCGGCGTCAGCGACGCCCTGTCCGGCGGCGGCGCCGTCTACGGCATGCCGCAGAAGCGCGCGATCGACCTCGCCATCGAGCAGATCAACGCGGGCGGAGGCATCAAGGTCGGCGACGACACCTACAAGCTTGCCACCATCGAGTACGACGACAAGGCCGACCCGACCGAGGCCACCAACGTCGCCCGCAAGCTGATCGACCGCGACGGCGTCAAGTACCTGATGGGCTACTGCTGCTCGGCCTCGACCGGCGCGGTCGCCTCGATCATCGGCCGCGAGGACGCGATCATGCTGGTCGGCACGGCCGGCGCGCGCGCCATCACGGCCGCCGGCCACAAGAACGTCTTCCGCACCCGTCCGCCCGGCGACTACACCGGCGCCGCCGCCGGCCGCTTCATCGCCAGCCAGGGCGTCAAGAAGCTCGGCATCATCTCGGCGCGCGACGTCGCCCTCTTCACCCAGTACCGCGACGCGCTGATCGAGGCCTTCGAGGCCGAGGGCGGCGAGATCGTCGCCGTTGAGACCTTCGGCGGCCAGGATCGCGACATGACCGCCCAGCTCACCAAGGTGCGCGGCCTGGAGCCGGACGCCTACTTCATCTCCGGCTATGTCGAGCAGGTCGCCTTCGCCCACCGCCAGGCGCACGAGCTCGGCATCGCCGCGCCGCGCTACGGCTTCTCCGGCGGCAGCCCCGAGCAGTTCCTGCGCGTCGCCAGCAGCGAGGCCATGGAAGGCGTGTGGGACCTTCTCGCCATCGAGTTCAACGCCGATGCGCTGGGCGAGACGGCCAAGGCCTATGCCGAGGCATATCAGGCGAAGTGGAACGAGTATCCGACGCCGAACAGCGCCTTTGCCTACGACCAGGTCTACGTGCTCAAGGCCGCGCTCGAGGCCGCCGGCACCGTCGACGACCTCGACGCCGTCAAGGAGGCGCTGCGCAACATCGAGGTGCCGGAAGGCGTGGTGCTGAACTACCTGCCGGTCGACGGCAAGATGTTCGACCCCAAGGGCCAGGCCTACATCTCGAACGGCGCGTTCCAGTTCCGCGACGACAAGTGGGCCTTCGTCGAGGAGCTGCCGTCCGACGCGGCCGCCTACTCGGCCTACTTCCAGACCGTCCGCGACTGACGCGGCCGGCATAACACCTCCCAAGGCGACAGAAGGGTTGTGCGGCATGCGCCGCACAACCCAACCGCGGAGCGCGCAATGCTAGTGGACCTGATCCAGCAGCTCTTCAACGGCCTCGTCATCGGCAGCATCTACACGCTTGTCGCACTCGGCCTGACCATCATCTTCGGCATCCTCGGCATCGCGCATTTCGCCCATGGCAGCGTGGCGATGTTCGGCGGATACATCACCTATTTCTTCATCGCCTCGCTCGGCTTCGGCCTGTTCCCGTCGATGGCCGCGGCCATGGCCCTGGGCGCGCTTCTCGGCGTCGGGCTCGAGCGCATCGCCTACTATCCGGTGCGCAACGCGCCGCCGATCAACGCCTTCATCATCGCGCTCGGCCTCACGCTCATCATCGAGAAGTCGAACCTGATCCTGTTCGGCGTCGACCAGATCATCATCCCGACCGGCTTCACCCGCGTCTTCAACGTCGGCGGCGTCACGCTGCCGGAGCTGCGGGTCTACATCCTCGCCATCGCCGCGGTGCTGGTGATCGGCCTGACGATCCTGATCCAGCGCACGTGGATGGGCATGGCGGTGCGCGCCGTGGCGCAGAACCGCCCCGCCGCCGTGCTCATGGGCATCAACGTCAACGCCGTCTCGATGTTCGTCTTCGCGCTGAGCTCGGCGCTGGGCGTCGCGGCGGGCGTGCTCGTCGGCGCGCTGTTCGCCATCGCTCCGGGCGTCAGCGGCGGCCTCGTGGTCAAGGGCTTCGCCGTGCTCATCCTCGGCGGCCTCGGCTCCATTCCCGGCGCCATCGTCGGCGGCCTCGTGCTCGGCGTCTCCGAGACGTTCGCCTCCGCCTTCATCTCTTCCGCCTACAAGGACGTCATCGCCTTCCTGCTGATGATCGGCGTGCTGCTGGTCAAGCCCGAGGGCCTCATGCGACGGAGTGCCGCCCGATGAGCCGCATCGTTCTTCTCGCGGCCGTGGCCGCGGCGGCGCTGGCCTTCCCGCATCTGGTCACCGCCAACTACTTCATCCACCTCGCGGTGCTCGCCATCATCTGGATGATCGTCGCGCAGGGCACCAACGTCATCCAGGGCTATACGGGCTACGTCTCCATCGCCCAGGGCGGCTTCATGGGCATCGGCGCCTATTCCTCGGCGCTGCTCAGCCTCGACGCCGGCTTCCCGGTCTGGATCGCGATGCTCGTCGCGCCGATCGCCACCGCGGTCGCCGCGATCGTCGCCGGCTACCCGTCGCTGCGCGTCAAGGGCCACTACTTCGCCATCGTCACGCTGGCCATGAACATGGTGATCTTCATCGTGCTGGTGAACTGGATTCCCGTCACCGGCGGCGAGGCGGGCACCTCCGGCATCCCCGCCCCCGAGCCGATCTCCATCGGCGGCCTCGAGATCAGCTTCGAGCGCCGGGTGAACTACTACTATCTCGTGCTCGCGGCGCTGGCGCTGGTCATGCTGCTGGTGACGGCGGTGGTGCGCTCGCGCGTCGGCCTCGTCCTGCTGGCGATCCGCCAGAACGAGACCTTCGCCGAGGCGGCGGGCGTCGCCTGCTGGCGCTACAAGCTGTTCTCCTTCGTGTTCAGCGCCTCGCTCGCGGGCTTCGCCGGCGCGCTCTACGCCCACTATCTCAGCTTCATCAGCCCGGCGCCGTTCTCGGTCGACCACTCGCTCAACGCGATCCTCGCCGTCATCCTCGGCGGCAGCGGCACGCTCGCCGGCCCGCTGGTCGGCGCGGCGCTGACCACCGCCCTGCCCGAGATGCTGCGCATCGCCGAGACCTTCCGCCTCATCATCTACGGCGTCGGCCTCGTGCTGGTGGTGATCTTCCTGCCGCGCGGCCTGGTGCCGTGGGTGGCCGACCTCGTCGGCCGCTTCGCCGGCCGGCGCAAGGATGCCGGGGCGGAGAACCGCTGACATGGCCAGCATCGGCAACTCCATCCGCCACCATGCGCGGCTGCGCCCCGACGCGGTGGCGCTGATCGAGGGCGACAGGAGCGTCACCTACGCCGCGCTCGACCGGCTGGTCTCGGGCTGCGCCCGCGCGTTCGCCGCGCGCGGCATCGGCGCGGGCGACCGGGTGGTGATCGTCCTGCCGAACGGCATCGAATGGGTCGTCGCCTATCAGGGCGCGGTCCGCGTCGGTGCGATCCCGGTGCCGCTCAACCCGCTGCTGGCGGCGGCCGAGATCGAGACCATCGTCGCCGATTGCGAGCCGGCGGCGGTGGTGACGACAGGCAGCGCCCTTTCCCCCGGCGCGGCCTCATGGATCGCGCTCGACATCGCGGGCGATGCGGCCGCGATCGTCTCGACCGAGGGCGACATCGTCGAATGCCCGCCCTGCCGGCCCGACGACACCGCGCTCATCCTCTACTCGTCCGGCTCCACCGGCCGGCCGAAGGGCGTGGAGCTCTCCCACTACAACCTGTTCTGGAACGCGCAGGCCTTCGCCGTCGATCTCCTGCGGCTGACGCCTGAGGATCGCGCCTACGGCGTGCTGCCCTTCAGCCACATCTTCGGCCACACCTGCCTTTACACGGCGTTCCTCCTCGTCGGCGCCTCGATCTGCCTCGTCCCGCGCTTCGACCCGGAGGAGACCTTCCGCACCATGGCACGCCACCGCGTCACCGTGTTCATGGGCGTGCCGACCATGTACTGGACGCTCGCCAAGGCGCCCCTGCCCGGCGGTCTCGACCTTTCGGGCTGGCGCGCCTGCGTCTCCGGCGGACAGGCGCTGCCGCAGGAGGTGCATGCCCGCTTCGAGGAGCGCTTCTGCGTCCTCATCTCCGAGGGCTACGGCATGACGGAGGCCAGCCCCTCGGTCTGCGGCGCTCGGCTGTTCGGCGCGCCGCGCAAGCCGGGCTCCGCCGGCCAGCCCTACTGGGGCGTGCGCCTGCGCATCGTCGACGGCCAGGGCCGCGACCTGCCGCCGGGCGAGCGCGGCGAGATCCTCGTCTCCTCGCCGGGGCTTGCCAAGGGCTACTTCCGCCAGCCCGAGCTGACGGCCGAAGCCTTCCGCGACGGCTGGCTGCACACCGGCGACATCGGCCTTCTCGACGAGGACGGCTTCCTCTTCGTCGTCGACCGCAAGAAGGAGATGATCATCTCCGGCGGCTACAACGTCTACCCGCGAGAGATCGAGGAAGTCGCGCACCGCATGCCCGGCGTGCTGGAGGTCGCCGCCATCGGCGAGCCGGACGAGCGGCTGGGCGAGACCATCGTCGCCTACGTCGTGCCGGAGGCCGGCGCCGCGGTCGACGGCGACGCGCTGATCGCCGAATGGAGCGCCTGCCTCGCCCGCTACAAGGTCCCTCGCGCCGTGCGCGTCGTCGATGCCCTGCCCCGCAACGCCACCGGCAAGGTCGACCGCATGCGCCTGCGCTCCATGAGTTCGGAAACCGGAAAGAAGTGATGAACACCAGGGAATTCAACAAGCTGCTCGCGCGCTTCACCGAAGCCGCCGAGAGCGGCGACGGCGAGCGGTTCGCGCGCCTGTTCACGCCGGATGGCGTCTACTACGACTACATCTACGGCGCGCATCGCGGCCGGGCCGAGATCGCCCACATGATGCAGAACCTGTTCCATCGCGACGCCGGCGAGGACTATCGCTGGGAGATGTACGACGGCGTGTTCGACGGCGAGGTCGGCTATGCCTGGTCGCTGTCGAGCTTCACTTCCCGGATCGAGCAGTTCAAGGGACGCCACGTCGTCATCGACGGCATGTCGCGCTTCGTCGTGCGCGACGGTCTGATCGTCGAATACCGCGAATCCGTCAATGGCGGCCTGTCCATGACCCAGCTCGGCGTCGAGCCGGAGCGCATGAAGCGCGTCTTCGAGCGCTGGATCGGCTGGCTGAAGGACCGCCCCGAGACGCAGGCCTACATGGCGCGGCCGCGCGGCGCCCACGCGCGCGCCATCCTCGAAGAGAAGGTGGAGGGATAGAAGATGTCCTACGAGCACATCAAATACGCCGTCGGGAACCGGATCGCGCGCATCACGCTCAACCGTCCCGACCGCATGAACGCCTGGACGCCGACCATGGAGCGCGAGGTGCGCCTCGCCATGGAGGATGCGGCCAGGGACGACGAGGTCCGCGCCATCGTCCTCACCGGCGAGGGCCGCGCCTTCTGCGCCGGCGCCGACATGAACGAGCTCGCCGTCCTCGACCCGAACGACATCCGCGCCGAGAGCTGGATGCGGCCGTTCGACATGAACCGCCGGCCGGACTGGCAGACGCGCTACTCGTTCTACCCCGACATCGCCAAGCCGGTCATCGGCATGCTCAACGGCGCCACGGCCGGCATCGGCCTCGTCCACGCGCTCTACTGCGACATCCGCTTCGCCGCCGACAATGCCGTCTTCACCACCTCCTTCGCGCGGCGCGGCCTGATCGCCGAGCACGGGCTGAGCTGGATGCTGCCGCGCATCGTCGGCCACGCCAACGCGCTCGACCTGCTGCTTTCGGCGCGCAAGTTCTATGCGCCGGAGGCGTTCCGCATGGGCCTCGTCAACCAGATCCACCCGGCCGACAGGCTCGAGGAAGAGACCATGGCCTATGTCCGCGACCTGGTCGACATGGTGTCGCCCCGCGCCATGGCCGTCATCAAGCGCCAGCTCTACGAGGTGCCGTTCCAGACGCTGGCCGAGGCCACCATCGACGCCAACCGCGAGATGGCGCTGAGCGTGCAGAGCGAGGACTTCAAGGAGGGCGTCGCCCACTTCCTCGAGAAGCGCGCGCCGCGCTTCACCGGCCGCTGACCGTGAGCCGCGGGGCGACAGCCATGCGCAGCCTGTTCACGCCGAGCGAGCACGCCTTCCGCGCCGAGGTGCGCGCCTTCGTCGAGGCCAACCTGCCGGCCGACATCGCCGCGCGGCTCAAGGGCGGCGTCCACCCCGTGCGCGAGGATGTCGAGCGCTGGACGCGCATCCTGCACGAACGCGGCTGGAGCGCCTATCGCTGGCCGGTCGAATATGGCGGCCCGGGCTTCTCGCCCGTCGAGTGCTACATCTTCGAGGAGGAATGCGCCGTCGCCGGCGCGCCGGAGCTGGTGCCGTTCGGCCTCAAGATGGTCGCGCCCGTCATCATGAAATACGGCAGCCGCGCGCAGAAGGAGCGCTTCCTGCCCCGCATCGCGCGGCTCGACGACTTCTGGTGCCAGGGCTATTCGGAGCCGGGCTCCGGCTCCGACCTCGCCTCGCTCAAGACCCGCGCCGTGCGCGAGGGCGACCGCTACGTGGTCGACGGCCAGAAGATATGGACCACCTCGGCTCACGAGGCCGACTGGATCTTCTGCCTCGTGCGCACCTCGAACGAAGGCAAGCGCCAGAACGGCATCACCTTCCTGCTGATCGACCTCAAGTCGCCGGGCATCACCGTCCGCCCCATCATCACCCTCGACGGCAAGCACGAGATCAACGAGGTGTGGTTCGAGGGCGTCGAGGTGCCGGTGGAGAACCGCGTCGGCGAGGAAGGCGAAGGCTGGACCTACGCCAAGTACCTGCTCGAGCACGAGCGGCTGAACTTCGGCGGCATGGGCTTCTGCAAGCGCGAGCTCGCCCGCCTGCGCGACATGGCCGCGAACACCCCGCGCGGCGGCCGCCCGGTGCTGGAGGACCCGCTGTTCCGCAGCCGGCTCGCCGCGCTCGAAGCCGAGCTCGCAGCCATCGACATGACCAACCTGCGCTTCCTGCGCGAGGTGGCGGCCGGCCGCGAGAACGCGCTGCAGGCGCCGGTGCTCAAGGTCATCAGCTCCGAGATGCAGCAGGCGATCTCCGAGCTTCAGGTGCGCGCGCTGGGCGCGGCGGCGCTGCCCTTCGACCCGCAGGGCCTCGCCTCCAACCGCGGCCACCACTACGCGGCCGAGAACTACTGCAACATGCGCAAGACGACGATCTACGCCGGCTCGAACGAGGTCCAGCGCAACATCGCCGCCAAGGGCATTCTGGGGTAACGCAATGAGCGGTCACGAGACGGATACGGGCTTGCCCGTGGTGTTCCAGCCCGACGAGACGCTGGAGATGCTCGACGGAATGCTGACGCGTGCGCTGGTCGGCCGCACGAGCGCCGGCTGGCGCGACGAATTGTGGCCGGCCCTGCGGGAGCTCGGCCTCTTCACCGCGCTGCTTGCCGAGGACGACGGCGGCTATGGCGGCGCCCGCACCGCCGCGCTCGGCTGCCGCAGGCT
>JACZJD010000216.1 GCA_014860725.1 Aquamicrobium sp. | reverse complement strand
CGGACTGACGGCGCTCTCGGCCATCCCCTTTCTCGCCCTCGCCGGCGACGCGGGAAGCGCGGTGTCGGGACATGGCGCCGGCAAGGACGATGCGGACGACAAGCCGCCGGCAGCGGGCTAGAGCATTTCCTGCCAAATCTGAATCGCTCTGCCGGCGGGCATTTGGCCCATATCCTTCAGGTTCCGGCTCGGCCGATGCACCACATCGACCTTCGCCGAAACCCTCGACCTTGTGCCAAATGCCCGCCGGCAGAGCGATTCAGATTTGGCAGGAAATGCTCTAGGCCGCCGCGCCGCCCTCGCCCGGCTCGTCGGGGCCGTCGGTTTCGGGGCGGTCCGCGGCACGCCCCTTGAAGCCTTTCGCCAGGATGTAGAGTTCGACCGATTCGTCGCGCGAGGCCGGCGGCTTGACGTGGTGGACGGCGCGGAAGTTGCGCTTCAGCAGATCGAGCAGGCCGCCCTCGGTGCCGCCCTGGAAGGTCTTGGCGAGGAAATGGCCGCCGGGCCTGAGTACGGCGATGGCGAAGTCGGCGGCAACCTCGCACAGATGCATGGTGCGCAGATGGTCGGTGCGCCGGTGGCCGGTGGTGGGCGCGGCCATGTCGGAGAGCACGATGTCGGGCGCGCCTCCGAGCACCTCCATCAGGCGGGCAGGCGCCTCGTCGTCGAGGAAATCCATCTTCAGGATCGCAGCACCCGGCACCGGGTCCATCTCCAGATAGTCGATGCCGACCACCAGCGGCCGCTCCTCGGTGGAGCGCACCCGCTCGGCGGCGACCTGGCACCAGCCGCCGGGAGCCGCACCGAGGTCGATGACGCGCTGGCCGGGCTTCAGCAGATGGTGCTTGTCGTCGATCTCGATCAGCTTGTAGGCGGCGCGCGAGCGGTAGCCTTCGGCCTTCGAGCGCTGCACGTAGGGGTCGTTCAGGTGGCGCTCGAGCCAGCGGCGCGAGGATTCCTTGAGGCCGCTCTTTTTCTTCACTTTCGTGCGCAGGACGCGCGTGCCGCCCGCGCCCGGCTTCGCCCCGCCCGGCTTCTTCGTCATCGCCGCCAGCCGTCGCCGCGGTCGCGGCGCCAGACGCCCTCTTCCGCCATCAGCTCGCTCAGGATTCCCTCACGCAGGCCGCGGTCGGCGACGCGCAGGCGCTCGGACGGCCACACCTCGCGGATCGCCTCGAGGATGGCGCAACCGGCGAGGACCAGGTCGGCGCGGTCGGCGCCGATGCACGGGTTGGCGACGCGGGCGTGGAAATCCCAGCCGAGCAGGCGCTCGACCATGCCGTCGACCGAGCCGCGGTCCATCCACAGGCCGTCGACGCGGCGGCGGTCATAGCGCTCGAGGCCGAGATGCACGCCGGCGAGCGTGGTCACCGTGCCCGACGTGCCGAGCAGATGGAAGCGCGAGCCGGCGACCATGTGGTCGAGGCGGCCGCGGCCCTCGAAGCGCAGCAGGTGGGCGGCGACGTCGTCGACCATGGCGCGGAAGCTCTCGCGCGTGACGTCACGGCCGCCGAAGCGCTCGGCGAGCGAGACCACGCCGACCGGCAGCGACGTCCACGAGACGATATGGCTGGCGAGCCGCGGCGTGCGCTGCCGCGACAGATCGATCAGCGCGATTTCCGAGGAGCCGCCGCCGATGTCGAAGAGCACGACGCCGTCGGTGTCGCGCTCGACCAGCGAGCCGCAGCCCGACACGGCGAGCCGGGCTTCCGTCTCGCGGTCGATGATCTCAAGCACAAGCCCCGTCTCGGCCTCGACGCGGCCGAGGAACTCGGCACCGTTCTCGGCGGCGCGGCAG
>JACZJD010000215.1 GCA_014860725.1 Aquamicrobium sp. | reverse complement strand
AACCGCCGCTGCGGGCAGCGCCGGTTGCGGGCGGGATCGCGAGGGGGTGCCGGGCTTTGCCTGCCCGGCCGTCGCGGCTCACAGATTATACTGCTCGCGCGCGTAGACGCCGAGGCCCACGGCGTCGAGCCGGCTCAGCGGCGCGAGGAACGTCACCTGGATGACGCCCGGCGCGCGGCCGATCTCGATGGCACCGTTCACCGTCGCCCGGTTGCGCACCTCGGGGACCGTCATGCCGAGGAGCTTGGCCGCGCGTTCGAGGCCGTTGTCGATCGCCGCATTCATGGTGGCGGCGGTGCCGACGACCGAGACCGGCGCAAGCTCCTCGATGCTGTCCATGCCCCACGAGCGGGCCAGCCGCTCGGCGCGGGCGCGCTCGTCGGCGGTGAAGGGGCGCGCCAGCGGCGGCAGGTCCTCCGGGAGCGGGAACAGCGCCGGGCCGTCGATGGGATAGTTCTTCACCACCTCGACCTGCAGGGTGACGCTGCCGGCGACGTCCATGGTGTGGCCGGCGATCTCGCCGTCGCCCTGGGCGGCGTGCATGTCGCCCATATAGACGCCCGCGCCCTTGACCTTCACCGGTGCGATCAGGATCGCGCCCGGCCGCACGGCGTCGATGTCCATGTGGCCGTCGGTCTTGTGCTCGGCGAGCTGTTCGGCGGTGATGGCATAAGGGTGCGGCGCGCCGACGAGGAAGGCGCCGAAGTCGCCGGCATTGTGCGAATCCGGCATCGGATGCGACGGTGTCGTGCCGAGCTGCCCGAGGAAGGGGCGCATGCGCACCATGACGCCCGGCATGTCCGACGGCGCGAAGGCGAGGATCGGGTGCTGCACCGACTCGTCGGGCAGGGCGGCGTAGTGATGCGCGTTGCGCGCGATCTTCTCCGCCGCCTCCTTCGGCACGGTGACGCCGACGCGGCGCGTCTCGTCGAAGACGACGGTGTAGCCGTGGACGATCTCGAACGGCTTCACCGCATTGCCGCACTTGTCGCACTTCACGGCGTCCTGGCCGATCCCTTCGAGATGCGTCTCGGGCCAGATCTCGTCGCAGGTCGGGCAGCGCGCCGCGACGTAGGGATCGCCGAGGCAGAAGCCTTCCGGCGAGGAATCGTGGCCCGACGCGGTGGCGATCGCCGTCACGGTGATGTCGCGGATGCGCATCGCGATCCCGTCGCCCGGCTCGGCGCCGTCGACACAGACGGGCTGCGTGACCTCGTGGCCGCCGCGCAGCCGCGGCGTGATCATCGGCCCCCAGCAGCCGGGCGCGGTGTTGGCGATGATGGTGCCGCCGTTCTCGACCGGCCCGAGCATGGGCGCGGCCGGATCGAGGACGCTGTTGGTGAAGCCGTGGACGACGACGCTGCGCTGCGGCGCGGCGGAGATCGCGGTTTGCTTGTTCATGTCGGTGCTCCCTGCATGGTCCTGTGCTGGCCGCCGCTCCTGCGGGCGGCTTGCCGGGTCGGCGCCGGCGGCCCTGCCGCGTGACCGGCGCGGGAAAGGGTGCATGCCGGCAACTCCCCGGATGCTAGGACATGATGCCACCCGTGGCCAGCTTCGACGGCAATGTCGGCCAGCGACCTTGCGGCGCAGGAAAAATCTTTCCCGTGGGGGAGCGGGTTCGGCGGGCGGCCGGGCGTCACAAAATATTTCGTGAGGGAACAGCACTTCGCGGCCGCGGTTCGGTGGTCGCGAGGCGAATGGTCGTCCGCGAAACGACGAAGGAGAGCATCATGCCGAACCAAGGCGGGACCCAAGGCGGGACCCATGAGCAGCACGTGAAGGCCGGCCAGCAGAGCCACAAGAACGACGGCCGCAAGCAGCAACAGCAGCAGGCTGCTCCCAAGACCAAGGACGGTGGCCATCGTGGCGGTGGCGGCAATTTTGCGGAGGACCGGGAGCGCGCCGCGGAGGCCGGCCGCAAGGGCGGCCGGCACTGACGAGGCGTTGCTTCGACAGCCCGCCCGGTACGAGCCGGGCGGGCTTTCTCTCGGCCTGCCGGGTCCGCCCGCGCCGCGGCGGCTGCGCCGGGCTGAAACAAACATCACTTTCCGGGTCATCGCCGCGAAACGACTCGCCTGTGCCCGGTGTTCGGTGCGATGATCCCTTTTTCCTCTCGATAGCCGGAGGAGCCGATCATGCAAAGCAAGATGCACGGCAACAGTGGCGTTTTCAGACCCCGTGAGCTCGAAGAGATGTGGGAGGAACTGAAGCGCGGCGATACGCCCGCCGAAACCGCGGTCGAGCGGGAGCAGCGGGCGATAGCCATTCTCCACCGCCATCGCCTCAGGCAGGCGGTCATGAAGAAATCCGGTCCCCGAGCGGACGGCATCGCGAAGCCCGGCTGGCCGGGATAACGCCTTCGTCCGGTTTGCATCCATTGGCGCGGAACAATCGCCTGCCGCGGCCGTTTCGGGCGATCGAAAGGCGATGCGATGCAACACGTTCGCAAGACGATCGAGGACCTGCGGCGCTACATCGCCGCAAGCGAGAGCCGGGCCGAGCTCGAAGAGGTGGACGCGTTGCTCGCGGTGGCGCTCGAAGAGGTGCGCAAGAAGCTCGCGGCGAGGAGCGCGCGGGAGCGGGACTCGTAGGCCTTCCGGCGGGTGGCCCTGCCTTTGCTCCCCGAAGCCGGCCGGCTGGTCTTTCCCTGCCGTTGGGGGCCTTGCACGAGCCGTCCCGAAATCCCAGATCGACAGGGCGGCAAGTCCGCCTTACCAACGATAGCGATAAAAGGAGGAACGATGAGAGACGAGCTGTTTCCCCGCCCGCTTTTCCTGCGCTCGGGCAAGCATCTGGTCCACGAGATCGCCACGCTCGGCGATGCGATCGACTTCTTGTCGGACTGGCCCGAGGACGAACGCGACGTGCTTCACGAGGCGGCGTTCCGGGCCTGCATCGAGGCCCATGACGGGCTGAGGCCCCTGACCGCCGCCCGCGACGCTGTGCGCGGCTTCGCCCGCAAGAAGGGCATTCTGGAAAATCCCGCCGCCACGCTGCCGTGG
>JACZJD010000214.1 GCA_014860725.1 Aquamicrobium sp. | reverse complement strand
GCGCTGGCCGTCGCGGCGCCGCATCTCTCCATCTCGGTCTCGGCGAGCGAGAGCCACAGCCGCGCCAATGTCGGCAAGCCCGTGGACGAGGCGCTCGCGCACATTGCGCCGGTGATCGGGCGCGCGCTGGCTGCGGGCGTGACCGTCAGGGCCGGCATCCAGTCGGCCTTCGGCTGCGGCTTCGAGGGCCGCATTGCGCCGGAGCGCGTCGTGGCCGTCGCCAAGACCTTCGACGGGCTCGGCATCCACGAGATCAACCTTGCCGACACGGCCGGCCTCGGCAATCCGCGCCAGGTCCACGAGCTCACGGGCGCGGTGCGGGCGGCGGTGCGGCCGGATGTCAGGCTTTCGCTCCACCTCCACGACACGCGCGGGCTGGGGCTGGCCAACATGGTGGCCGGGCTTCAGGCCGGGGTGCGCATCTTCGACGCCGCGCTCGGCGGGCTGGGCGGCTGCCCGTTCATTCCCGCCGCCTCCGGCAACATCGCCACCGAGGACGCGGTGTTCGCGCTGGAGGAGATGGGCTTTGCGACCGGCATCGACTGGCAGGCGCTCGCCGCGCTGTCGCGGCGGCTCGAGGGCCTGCTCGAGCGCCGGCTGCCGGGCCGCATGGCCCGCATCGCCGCGCCGGACGTTGCGCCGAATGTCCCGAAGAGCTGAGGAGAGGTGGCAGGATGCGCAGGCGCTTCTCCCTCGCCTATCTGACCGTGCCGGGCGTCACCCCGCCCGAGCAGACCTATATCGCGGCGCGCGCCGGCTACGATTTCGTCTCCTTCCGCCTCGCCCATCTCGGCGTCGCCGACGAGCCGGAGTTCGAGCCGCTGAACCCGGCGGTCCTGCGCCGCACGCAGGATGCGCTGCGCGAGACCGGCTTGTCCGTGCTCGACGTCGAGCTGGCGCGGATCGTGCCGGAGCGCGCCGCGCGCGATTACCTGCCGGCGATGGAGGCCGCCGCCATGCTCGGCGCGCGCCACATGATCGCCTCGGCCTGGACCAAGGGGAAGGACGACCGCGATTTCGTCGTTGCCCGCTATGCCGAGATCTGCGACCTCGCGCGGCCCTACGGCCTGACCGTCGACCTCGAATTCCCGACCTTCTCGCGGCTCGGCTCGCTGGCCGAGGCGTGCGACGTGGTCGAGGCGGCGGGAAAGCCCAATGCCGGCATCCTCGTCGATGCGCTCTACTTCCATTTCTCGCGCTGCGGGCAGGACGAGCTTCTGGCGCTGCCGCGCCACTGGGTGAATTTCATCCACCTGTGCGACGCCGGGCCGGAGGTGCCGCAGGACCGCGAGGCGATGAAGCGCATCGCGCGCGAGGGCCGGCTCTATGTCGGCGAGGGCGCGATCGACCTGCCGACGCTCGCCGCCTGCCTGCCGGAGGTCCCGTTCTCCGTCGAGCTGCCGAATGCGCGGCGCACCGCCGAGCTCGGCCATGTCGCGCATGCGCGGCGCTGCCTCGACACCGCGCGCGCCTATTTCGACGGCTTCGCCCGCGCGAGCGCCCCGCGCCGCGCCGGTAGCGCCGCATGACCCTTTCCGTTGCCCCTTTCCGTCTCAAGGAGTTGAACCGATGGCCCGCGAAGTCACCGAAGAGGAAAAGAAGACCGTCGCCGAGATGATCGCGCGCGCCCGCGCCGCGATGGAGGCGATCAGGGACTACGACCAGGCGCAGGTGGACCGGCTGGCGCAGGCGCTGGGCTGGGCCACCGGCAACGAGAAGACCTTCGTGCGCATCGCCCAGATGGGCGTGGACGAGAGCGGCATCGGCGACCGCGCCGGCCGCGCCGGCAAGCGCTTCAAGATCCTCGGCGTGCTGCGCGACGCGCTGCGCCAGAAGAGCGTCGGCGTTATCGAGGTCGACGAGGAGAAGGGCATCACCAGGATCGCCAAGCCGGCCGGCGTCATCGCCTCGCTGATCCCCACCACCAACCCGGAGCTGACGCCGCCCGTCACCGGCATCTACGCCATCAAGTGCAAGAACGCGGTGATCTTCTCGCCGCATCCGCGCGCGCGCCACACCACCTTCGAGATGGTGCGGGTGATGCGCGAGACGCTGCGGAAGCTCGGCTGCCCGGAGGACATCTTCCAGTGCGTCGAGCGGCCGTCGATCCCGCTGACCGGCGAGCTGATGGCGCAGGCGGACCTGACGCTCGCCACCGGTGGCAAGCCGATGGTCAAGGCGGCCTATTCCTCGGGCAAGCCGGCCTTCGGCGTCGGCGCCGGCAATTCCACGATGGTCATCGACGAGACCGCCGACATCCGCGAGGCGGCGCACAATTCGCGCGTGTCGAAGACGTCGGACTACGGCTCGGGCTGCTCGGCCGACGGCAACCTGCTGATCGACGACCGCATCTACGAGGCGATGCGCGACGCGCTCGTCGCCGAGGGCGGCTATCTGTGCAATAGCGAGGAGAAGGCGCTGCTCGAAAAGGCGATG
>JACZJD010000213.1 GCA_014860725.1 Aquamicrobium sp. | reverse complement strand
ACCCCGCCGCCGGCGAGACGGCGCTGCGCCGCATTGCCGCCGCCCTGACGCCGCGGGGACGGCTGTTCATCGACGGCGGCGACCCGCTGCGCGAGCTGCCGCTTCCCCGCTGAACGCCGGACGAGGCCGGGACAAGTCGCCTAAGCGGCGGCCACCGCCTCGATCTCCACCAGCAGCGCCGGCGAGGCCAGCGCCTTGACGTAGACCAGCGTCGTCGCCGGCGGCGGCGACGGCAGCAGCGGCCCTCCGGCGGCGGCGAAGCCTTCCATCAGGCTCTCGTCGGTCAGGTAGATGGTGGACTTGACGATGTTGGAGGCGTCCATTCCCGCCCCGGCAAGCACCCGGTTCAGATTGTCGATGGCCACGCGCGTCTGCTCGGCGATGCCCTCGGCCACGCTGCCGTCCGGCCGCATCCCGACCTGGCCGGCGACGAAGACGAGGCGCTGCGGCGAGACGACCTCGACGCCATGGCTGTAGAAGCCGGAAGCCGGCACGCCCTCGGGGTTGAACTTTCTCGACATCGGATCACCTTTCCCTGGCTGGTTCCGTCCCTGTCTTGCCCCCTGCCTCCTCGGCGCGCAGCCGCGCCCGCTCGCCCCGCAGGCGGTCGAATTCCGCCCGCATCGCTTCCTCGTGGCGCGCTCCGGCCCGCCCCGCGCGCGTCATCAGCAGGATGCCCTGATACATCAGCGCCAGACGGGTGGCGGCAGGCCCTGCCGCCTCGCCGCCGATCTCGCGCGCCAGCACCGCATGGAGGGAGGCGTCGACCAGATCGAGCGCCCTGCCGACATCGGCGTCGGCGACCGAGCTTGCTGCGCCGAACTCCATCGCCGCATTGGCGACCAGGCAGCCGAAGCCGTCCGTCATCGGCGGCCGGAACAGGGTGAGGAAGAATTCCTCCAGATCATCGAGCGTGGCCTGCGGCCCGGCATGGGCCTCAAGCCGCGCGACGACGAAGCCGTCGACATAGTGCGCGACCGCGGCGCGGTAGAGCCCGTCCTTGTCGCCGAAGGCGTTGTAGAGGCTGCCGGAGGTCAGCCCCGTCGCCTCCTCGAGCTGCCGGATCGAGATGCGCGCGTAGCCGTGCTGCCGGAAGGCGTGCATCGCCCGGGTGAGGACGTCCTGTTCGTCGAAGGAGCGGGTGCGGGCCATCTGTCGCTCATATTAAAATCTTTATTCTAGAATATACGTTCTTGAATTCTCCGTCAATCCTCCCGCTCCGCGGCCGCCTTTTCGTTGCGGTCTGCGGCGAATGCGTCTATATCTCTGCCGATTTCCCAAATTGGTGGCTTCGCCCACCGCCCGCGACAGGGACGCGGGCGAACGAGAGGACTTTACCCATGGCCAACACGCTGCTCATGCCCAAGGCGACCGCCGTCTGGCTGGTCGACAACACCGCGCTCTCCTTCGACCAGATCGCCCAGTTCTGCAAGCTGCACCCGCTCGAGGTGAAGGCGATCGCCGACGGCGAGGCGGCGCAGGGCATCAAGGGCCTCGACCCGGTCATGACCGGCCAGCTCTCGCGCGACGAGATCGCCCGCGGCGAGGCCGATCCCGAATACCGGCTCAAGCTGTCGGAGCCGAAGGTGCGCGTGCCGGAATCCAAGCGCCGCACGCCGCGCTACACGCCGCTCTCCAAGCGCCAGGACCGGCCGAACGCCATCCTGTGGCTGGTCAAGAACCATCCCGAGCTCAAGGACGCGCAGATCTCGCGCCTCGTCGGCACCACCAAGTCGACCATCGAGCAGATCCGCAACCGCACCCACTGGAACGCGGCCAACCTGACGCCGATGGACCCGGTGACGCTCGGCCTGTGCTCGCAGATCGACCTCGACCTCGAGGTGCAGCGCGCCTCGCGCGGCCAGCCGGCCGCCGCGCCGACCGGCGACACGCTGCTGCCCGCCTCGATGACCGAGAGCCTCGAGGTGCGCGACGAGCGCGCGGAGAAGGAAGAAGGCGAGCTCGACGCCGACGCCGTCTTCGCCAAGCTGTCGTCGCTCAAGTCGACCCCGCGCGACGACGACGAGGAATAGGGCAGGGCTCGGGCCGGCGTCGGCCGCGAGGCGGCCGCCGCGCCGAAATTTTCAAAGAAACGCGCCCGTCACGTCTCCGCCGGCGGCTTCACCGTGTAGTTGAGCGCCAGCCGCCCGCCGTCGGCATAGATGGTCTGGCCGGTGATGTAGCTCGCCTCCTCCGAGGCGAGGAAGGCGGCGATGGCCGCGATCTCCGACGGCTCGCCGACGCGCCCGAGCGGCGTGCGCGACAGCACGCG
>JACZJD010000212.1 GCA_014860725.1 Aquamicrobium sp. | reverse complement strand
GGCGAGAGCGGTCGCGAGCGCCACCGCCCCGCCGAGCGAATGGCCGACGAGAAGCGGCTTCTCCAGGCCCAGCGCGTCGATGAAGCCGGCGATCAGCCGGTAGCCGTCGCCGAATTCCTCCATCAGCGGCCGGCGCATGTGGTGCAGCGTGCCGCCGAGGCCGTGGATCATCAGGATCGGCCGGCCTTCGCCGCGCTCGACATAGTGGATGTCGCAGCCTTCGACGGTGACGAAGCGGCCGCGCGGCGGCACCGCGTGCTCGGCGTCGCGGGCGATGCGCCGCGTGAGCCACACGAAGTAGGTCGAAACCAGAAGGACAGCGGCAAGGGCGGCGGCCACGAGGCCGGTGACGACGGAAAGCATGGCTGGCGGGACCCCCCGGGATTTCGGCGGCGGCCACCTTAGAGCATGATCCCGCGGCGCGGGAGCCGGTTTTCGCCGGCGCGGGGCGGCGGTCGGGGGAAGATTTTGCTCCGGCGGCGTGTCCGGCGCTTCTCCGTGCGCCTTCGCCATTGCCGCCCGGCGCGGGCGGCGCTATTGCCTGCGGACCCCTCGTGAAAGGACATGCCATGGCCGACATCATGACCGCCGCGATGATCGTGATCGGCGACGAGATTCTCTCCGGGCGCACCAAGGACAGGAACATCGGCCATCTCGCAGACGTGATGACCGCCATCGGCATCGACCTCAGGGAGGTGCGCATCGTCCCGGACGAGGAGGACGAAATCGTCGCGGCGGTGAACGCGCTGCGCAGCCGCTACGGCTACGTCTTCACCACCGGCGGCATCGGGCCGACCCACGACGACATCACGGCCGATTCGGTCGCCAGGGCTTTCGGCGTGCCCTGCGAGTACGACCCGGCCACCTACGCGCTTCTCGAAGGCCACTATGCCGGCAGGGGGATCGAGTTCAACGAGGCGCGCAAGCGCATGGCGCGGATGCCGCGCGGCGCGGAGGCCATCGCCAATCCGGTCTCCATCGCGCCCGGCTTCCGCATCGGCAACGTCCACGTCATGGCCGGCGTGCCCGCGATCTTCCAGGCGATGCTCGACAATGTGGTGCCGACGCTGAGGACCGGCCAGAAGCTCGTCTCGGCCACCATCCACTGCCCCTACGGCGAGGGCGTCATCGGCGGGCCGTTGGCCGACATCCAGAAGGCGCATCCCGACACCATCATCGGCTCCTATCCCAAATATCTCGACGGCTCCTTCTGGACCGAGCTCGTGGTGCGGGCGCGCACGCAGGCGGCGCTGGAGGCGGCGCGGGCCGAGGTTCAGGCGCTGGTGGATTCGCTCGGCCCCAAGGCCGCATAGGGATCGGCCGCGCCCGTTCCGCAGGGCGGGCATGTTGACGAAAGTCAAAGCCGGGGTGCGCTCCGCGTGCCAGAGTGCGATAATGCGCGGTATCCCTGCCGCAGCACCTCGGAGGCCGAAATGACCTACAAGACCATCCTCGCCGTTCTTCAGGGCAAGGCCGACAGCGGCCGGGTGCTGGATTGCGCGGTGCCGCTGGCGGCCCGCTTCTCCGCCCATCTGATCGGCTTCCACGCCGAGGCGACACCGATGCCCTATGTGACGCCGATGGGGTTTCCGGACACCGAGTTCATCACGGCCAACGAGGAAGCCAACCAGCAGCGCGTCGCCGAGATACGCACGTTGTTCGAGACGCGCGCGGCGCGCGAGGGCATTTCCCACGGCTGGCACACGACCCGCAGCATCTCGGGCGACAGCGCGGTCAGCGCGCTCTCCGTCGCCCGGGCGAGCGACCTGATCGTGGTGCAGCAGGCGGACCCGGACGCCGACTACGGCGTGCTGGGCGATGTCGAGACGCTGCTGTTCGAGAGCGGCCGGCCGGTGCTGCTGGTGCCCTATGCGGTGTCGGTCAACTGCGCCTTCCGCAAGGTGCTGGTGGCGTGGAACGGCTCGCAGCAGGCGGCGCGCGCCACCTTCGACGCGCTGCCCTTCATCCGCGCGGCGCAGGAAACCGAGGTGCTTTCGCTCGACGCCTCCGACAATGCCGAGCAGGACGCGGCCGTCGCCGGCGCCGACATCGCCGCCGCCCTTGCCCGCCACGGCGCGAAGGTGACTTTCGCGTCGGGCTTCTCGGCCGGCATCGGTGCGGGCGAGGCCATCGAGAACCGCATCTCCGACACCAAGGCCGAACTGCTGGTCATGGGCGCCTACAGCCAGTCGCGGCTGAAGGAGTTCTTCTTCGGCGGCGCGACGCGCACGCTGCTGCAATCGATGCCCGTGGCGACGCTGATGTCGCGCTGACGCAGGCGGCGAGCCGCCCGCGCTTCGGTGACGGCTTTCAGGCCGATGCCTGAAACCGCATCTCGCCGCCGTTGAGGAAGCAGGTCTTGCCGAACAGCGACAGATCGACCGGGTTCGGCAGCCTGATGTCGCCGAGATCGGGGCAGGCGCGCGACGACGGGTCGTATCTGCGGTCGATCTGCGAGAGGAAGACGAGGATGAGCCCGCGCCGCCGCGCGAAGGCGCTGAGGGTCGCGACCTGCTGCGCCAGCGGCGGCGTGTCGCGCCGCTGGTCGAGAAGCTGCAGATAGTCGATGACGGCGAGCGTGCCGGCCTGGGCATCGGCCAGCCGCTCGACCATGTAGCCGGCGCATATCCCGTCGGCGCTGTCGAAGGTGAAGCGGTCGGCGAAGGCCGCCGGCGAAACCCCGATCGCGCGGAAGCGGTCGAGGATGTCGCGCTCCGTATATTCCAGCGAGAAGAAGGCGCTCGTCCGTCCGGCCTTCATGGCTTCGACGGCGAGGCGAAGCCCCATCAGCGTCTTGCCCTGTCCCGGCCGCGCCGCAAGCAGGAGGAGGCCGCCGGGAACGAGCCGGGCGAACGCCGTGGCGGCGGTGCCGCCTTCCCCGGCTTCGCGATTCAGCCGGGCTGCGAGCAGGCTCCAGCTCGCGAAGCCTTCGGCCGCGGCGATGCGGTCGAGCGCGGCGTGGAGCGGAATGCCCTCCCTGCGCGAGAGGAGCCTTGCCTGATGCTTCAGGCGATGGACGGGGGCGGAAAGCCTCATCGGAACAACCTCCTCGTGCGAGCAGGTCCTGCAATCCCTCCTTATGCGCGATGCTCGAACAGTCGGTCGGAAAGTCGGTCGGCCCTGCACGTGGCGTGCTTTCCCGAGCGGAGGGGGGAGGCGGAAGGCGTCGCTTGCTACCAAGCATATCCGAGTCGCGCCGCTGCGAAAGGCCCCGACCGGCGGGAGAACGGGGAAGACGGCCGCCGCCGCACTTGCCAAAGGCCGGCGGTTCCGGGTAATTGCGGCTGCATTCCACGTCAGCCGGAGTGCCGTCATGTCCCTTCCCGAAAAGGCTTTCCCCGTTTCCTGGGACCAGTTCCACCGCGACGCCCGTGCGCTGGCGTGGCGGCTCGCCGGCATCAACGTCGAGTGGAAGGCGATCGTCTGCATCACGCGCGGCGGGCTGGTGCCGGCGGCGGTGATCGCACGCGAGCTCGGCGTGCGCATGATCGAGACGGTCTGCATCGCCTCCTATCACGACTACACCGAGCAGGGCGAACTCAAGGTCCTCAAGGAGATCACGCCCGGCCTGCTCGAGAACGAGGGCGAGGGCGTCCTCATCGTCGACGACCTGACGGACACCGGCAAGACCGCCGCCATCGTGCGCGCGATGATGCCGAAGGCGCATTTCGCGGCCGTCTACGCCAAGCCCAAGGGGCGCACCATGATCGACACCTTCATCACCGAGGTGTCGCAGGACACCTGGATCTACTTCCCGTGGGACATGGGATTCACCTATCAGAAGCCGATCTCGGAGGATCACCGCCTCTGAGGCGGTGCGAAGCTTGCGCGAGGCTTGCCTGAGCGCGGTGCCGGGGGGCGAAATCGGGGTACAGCGCGCATTTTGACGCAGTTTGCCCTTTATTTTCACATAATTACTGGCAAACTTTCTTCCGTGATCCATTGATTTCGGGACGAGTGGCCGATGTTGCTCGGATATTGCGCGCGCAGCGCGCTCAGGGAACGAGTCCGCCGTTTTCTCGGCGGCCTGCCGCCGCGCGTGCAGGTGGCCGCGCTGCCGTGGCGCATTGGCGACGACGGCGGCCCCGAGATGCTGCTGGTGACGAGCCGCGACACGGGCCGCTGGGTGCTGCCCAAGGGCTGGCCGGAAAAGCGCGAGCCGCTCTACGCGGCGGCGGCGCGCGAGGCGGCCGAGGAGGCCGGCGTCAGCGGCACCGTGGCGCGCGAGGAGGTCGGTCGCTTCTACTACGGAAAGGTGATGCCGTCGGGATCGCGGTGGCGCTGCGAGGTGCACGTGTTTCCGCTCAGGGTGGAAAGCGTCGCCGAGAAATGGCCGGAGCGGAAGCAGCGCACCCGGCGCTGGTTCTCCCCCGAGGAGGCGGCAGCCCTCGTGCGGGAGACGGATCTCGGCGAGCTGATCGGTTCCTTTGCCGACAATCCACGGAAATTTTCCGTCTAACCGTATCCTCTGCGCTTGACGGCTTGAGATCGTTCGCCGGCTTACTTACAGGGTAGCCGCGGGCGCGCCGGAGCGTGCCCTCTCGGCGCCCTCGGGGAAAAGCCTATGACAGACTTCGCCACCGAAGCGCGCAAGGACACGCTCGACAAGGACCTGGACAAGCTCGTCCATGTCGAGGAGGCGGCGAGCTTCCTGGCGCGGGGGCTCGTGGCGCCGGGCCTCGGACTGCTGTTCCTGGCGCTGTCGGCCATCGTCGCGTCGTTCTTCGTCATGGGCGAGCCGGGGGCGGTGGTCATCATCGCCGCGTCCGCCATCGGCGGCTACATGGCGCTCAACATCGGCGCCAACGACGTCGCCAACAATGTCGGCCCCGCCGTCGGCGCCAAGGCGCTGACCATGGGCGGCGCGCTGGCGATCGCCGCGGTGTTCGAGAGCGCGGGCGCGCTGATCGCCGGCGCGGACGTGATGACGACGATCTCGAGCGGCATCGTCAACCCGGCCGACGTGTCCGACCAGGGCGTTTTCGTGCGGCTGATGCTGGCGGCGCTGATCTCCTCCGCCCTGTGGATCAACCTCGCGACGTGGATCGGCGCGCCGGTGTCGACCACGCA
>JACZJD010000211.1 GCA_014860725.1 Aquamicrobium sp. | reverse complement strand
GGGCAGGGCGGCGGCGGCCGGCCCGACATGGCGCAGGCGGGCGGCCCGGACGGCACGCGCGCAGCGGAAGCCGTCGCCGCGGTCCGATCCGCTCTCGCCGGTTGACACCTACCGGAGCAGCTACGGCTGCAACACCGCCCGCTTCCGACTGCTTCGATGGCCGGAAGCGGAGACGCGCGAGTGATTTATCCGTCGATATATATTTGAAAAATCTAATATTATGCCGCATCTCGGTCGGCGTCCGCCAGGAGACGGCGTCGCTTCGTCGTCATCGGGCGGCCAGAATCCGGCAAGTGTCGCTATCACCGCAGCCGTGCGCGACGGCTCGGCGTCGTCAGCACCGGATGCGCCGTTCCGGCTGCCTTCAAGCATCGTCCTGACCGCGGACACTTTCCGCGCGACATCGCCCGAAAGGCTGGCTTCACGTTTGCTCGATGCGCTGGTCGACAGAACGGCGGCAGCGGGAGAGGCCGGATTGCAACTCCTGCGGGTTGCAGGGATCAATCAGAGGTGCGCGGTCGAGAGGAACGGAGACAACCACCGATACCCCTATACAAAAGTCGCATAAGATAGATTATGGAACTGAAATCCATACGCCTGAGGGCTCTACAAGCCTTTGCGTCTCGGCGATTTGGCCTGCAACGCCCCCTGACAATTCAAACTCGCGGCTCATTCGCGCGGCATCCCTACGGCCGTTTGCAAGCTTGCCGGCCGACAAAGCCTGCCGAGGTTCGGCGCCTTGCGGAAACACCCGCAGCCATCCCGTCTCCACGCACATCGAGCCGCACGCTTCAATATAGCGACACACGACGCATCGCTGCCATTGCCGGGCCGCTATCCATCCTTGCCCGCCGCTACAGCGACAGCTCGATGACCAGCCCGTCATAGGCCGGCTCGACGTGGTCCGGCGTTTCGGCCATCACGGTCGCGTAATCGAGCGGAATGTGCATGTGGGTCAGCACGGCGCGCTTCGGCGCCAGCCGCGCGATCCAGCCGAGCGCCTCGGCCAGCGAAAAATGGCTCGGATGCGGCCGGTACTGCAGCGCGTCGATCACCAGCAGGTCGAGGCCTCCGAGCCGCGCAGCCGTCTCCTCGGGAAAATCGCTGACGTCCGGGCAGTACGCGATCGGCCCGATGCGGAAGCCGAGCGTGATCGTGTCGCCATGGATCTGCGGCAGCGGCTCAAAAATGATCGGCCCGCCGGGTCCGTCGATCGCGAAGGCCGTGGCGTGGTCGATCTCGTGCGGCTCGACGATCGGCGGATACGAGCTGCCGGGCGGCGTCTCGAAGCAGTAGCCGAATCCCTCGCGCAGCCGCGACAGCGTCGGCTCGTCGGCGAAGATGTCGATGCGCCGCCGCTGCGCGAGAAAATAGCCGCGCAGATCGTCGATGCCGTGGATGTGGTCGGCATGCGCGTGCGTATAAACGACGCCGTCGAGATGCACGGCGCCTGCGTCCAGCATCTGGTCGCGAAAATCCGGGCCGGTGTCGATGGCCACCCGCGTTATATCATCAGATACTGAAATACGTTCGACCAGCGCCGCTGCGCGGCGGCGCCTGTTCCTCGGGTTCGCCGGGTCGCATGCGCCCCAGTCGCCGATGATGCGCGGCGTGCCGGGCGACGAGCCGCAGCCGGTGATGGTGATGCGCAGGCGGTCAGAGGCCATCTTGCGGCATCTTGCTGAAAAGCCGGAAGAAGTTCCGCGTCGTGATTGCGGCGATCTCGGCCTCGGAAACGCCGATCGTGTCGGCGAGAACCCTCGCAGTCTCCGTCACATAGGCCGGCTCGTTGCGCTTGCCGCGCCAGGGCTGCGGCGCGAGATACGGCGCGTCCGTCTCGACCAGCAGCCGCTCCGGCGGCAGCACGCGCGCGATGTCGCGCAGTATTTCAGATCTTTTGAATGTAAGGATTCCCGAAAACGACACGTAGCCGCCGAGCGCGATGCCCGCTTCCGCCAGCCCGCGCCCCGACGAGAAGCAGTGCAGGACGAAGGGGAACGCCCCCTTCCCCGTCTCGTCCTCGAGGATCGCCGCCATGTCGTCGTCCGCGTCGCGGGCGTGGATGACGAGCGGCAGGCCGGTCATGCGCGCCGCCGCGATGTGGGTGCGCAGGCCGGCTGCCTGCGCCTCGCGCGGCGAATGGTCGTAGAAATAGTCGAGACCCGCCTCGCCGATCGCCACCACTTTCGGGTGCTGGGCGAGACGGGCGAGCTCTTCCGCCGTGACGTCCAGCTCCTCATGCGCGTTGTGCGGATGCGTGCCGACCGAGCAGTAGACCTCCGGATACGCCTCGGCGATGGCGAGCACGTCGCCGAAGCGGCGCACCCGCGTCGAGATCGTCACCATGCGCCCGACGCCGGCCGCGAGCGCGCGCGCCACGACGGCGTCGCGCTCGGGCGCGAAGTCGGGAAAGTCGAGGTGGCAGTGGCTGTCGACCAGCATGATGCGACCGTCAGCCCGCCGCTTCCTGCTCTACATAGCGCGGGAACACGCCCTGCGGCGCGGGGAGCACCCTGCCCGGCTCCAGCGCATGCGCGTCCGCGACATGGACGAAGCTGCGCGCCTCGGCCGGCACGGCCAGAAGATCGAGCAGCTTGCCGGCCGATTCCGGCATGTAGGGCTGGCACAGGATGGCGACGCGCCGCACGGTCTCGGCCGTCGTCCACAGCACGGTCTCCATCCGCGCCGGGTCGGTCTTGCGCAGCGCCCACGGCTCCTGCCCGGCGAAGTAGCGGTTCGCCTCCGCGACCACGGTGAAGACGGCGGCAAGCGCGGTGTGGATCGCCTGCACCTTCATCGCCTCGCGCGCCGTCGCCAGCGCCGCCTCGGCCTGCGCGAGGATGGCGCGGTCGGCCTCCTGCAGCTCGCCCTTCTGCGGCACGGCACCGCCGCAGTTCTTGGCGATCATCGACAGCGAGCGCTGCGCCAGATTGCCGAGATCGTTGGCGAGGTCGGCATTGGTGCGGTTGACGATCGCCTCGTGGCTGTAGTTGCCGTCCTGGCCGAACGGCACCTCGCGCAGCAGGAAGTAGCGCACCTGGTCGAGCCCGTAATGCTCGACCAGCGCGAACGGGTCGATGACGTTGCCGACCGACTTCGACATCTTCTCGCCGCGGTTGAACACGAAGCCGTGGCCGAAGACGCGCTTGGGAACCGGGATGCCGGCCGACATCAGGAACGCCGGCCAGTAGATGGCGTGGAAGCGCGTGATGTCCTTGCCGATGACATGCAGGTCCGCCGGCCAGAAAGGCCAAAGGTCAGCATTTTCATCAGGATATCCGACTCCGGTAATGTAGTTCGTGAGCGCGTCGACCCACACATACATCACGTGCTTCTCGTCGCCGGGAACCGGAATTCCCCAGTCGAAGGTGGTGCGCGAGATCGACAGGTCCTTGAGGCCGGACCGGACGAAGCTGACGATCTCGTTCCTCCGCTCGGCCGGGCCGACGAACTCCGGCCGCTCCTCGTAGAGCTTCAGGAGCCGGTCCTGATAGGCCGACAGGCGGAAGAAATAGCTCTCCTCCTCCACCCATTCGACGGGCGTGCCCTGCGGGCCGTAGCGCACGCCGTCGTCGCGCAGCTCGGTCTCCTCCTCGCCGTAATAGGCCTCGTCGCGCACGGAGTACCAGCCGGCATAGCTGTCCTTGTAAATGTCGCCATTGGCGTCCATCGCCTTCCAGATCGCCTGGCAGGAGCGGTAGTGCCGCTCCTCGGTGGTGCGGATGAAATCGTCGTTGGAGGCGTTGAGCGCCTCGGCCATGCGCTGGAACTCGGCCGCGTTGCGGTCGGCGAGCTCGCGCGGGGCGACGCCTTCCTTGCGCGCCGTCTGGTGCATCTTGATGCCGTGCTCGTCGGTGCCGGTCAGGAAATAGACCTGCTTGCCGTCGAGCCGCTGGAACCGTGCCAGCGCGTCGGTGGCGATCAGCTCGTAGGCGTGGCCGATATGCGGCTTGCCGTTCGGATAGGAAATGGCGGTGGTGATGTAATAGCGTTCGGCGGACATGGGAGGTGATTTCCGGCAATCTTCAGATATGGCGGGTGGAATACCGTATCGGGGCGGCGATGGCTATCGAGGAATTCCGCGGCCTTGCCTCATGCCCTCGCCGCCTGCCACATTCGCCGCAGCAGGCCCATGACGTGCTGGCGCTTGTCGAGATTGTAGATCTCGGTCTCGGCCGTCAGCCGCTCGGCCTCGCGCCACAGATCGGACAGGACCGCAGCCCCGGCGACGTTGCCATCGGCCGCCGCCCGCCGTGCCCAGCCGGCGATGGTGTCGAGCGCGGTCTGGTTGAAGAGCGAGAACTGCACCGCCGCGTCGCGGCCGCTGACGGCCTCCGCGACGCGCCACGCCTCGGGAACGGAAAAATCCTTCAGGGCGACGACGCGCGCCAGCGCCTCGGCGATGTCGAGACCGCCATAGCGCGTCAGGAGCAGCGCCGCGCGTGCGGGCGTCGCCGCGCTCCGGCAGGCCGGCGCCGAGCCCGTCGAGCACGGCAAGCAGCGTGTCGGGCGCGAGCGGCTTCAGCCGCACCAGGTGGCAGCGCGAGCGGATGGTCGGCAGAAGCCCGCCCGGCGAATGCGCGATCAGCACGAACAGCGTGCGCGGCGGCGGCTCCTCGAGGTTCTTGAGGAGCGCGTTGGCGGCATTGGTGTTCATGTCGTCGGCCGGATCGACGATGACGACGCGCCAGCTCCCGTCATGCGAGGTCATCGACAGGAAACGGCCGATGCGCCGGATCTCGTCCACCGTCACGGCCGACTTGAAC
>JACZJD010000210.1 GCA_014860725.1 Aquamicrobium sp. | reverse complement strand
GCGCACCGCCTACGGCCACGACCTCATCTCCATCACCGGGCCGGAGGGCCCGCGCCAGTACCTCACCGTCACCGAGGCGATGCCGGAGGCCGACTGGACGGTGAAGGTGCTGCTCGACACCGCCTCGGTGCGGGCGCAGGTGCTGACCACCATCGCCGCCCTCGTCCTGCTCGTGGCGCTCGCCGCGATGGGCGCGGCGGTGTGGTTGCAAAGGCGGGCGCGGCTCGCCGAGCGGCTGCAGGTCCAGCGCGAGGCGCAGGAGGAGCTGGAGCGGCGCGTCGCCGAGCGCACCGCCGACCTCGCCGAGGTCAACCGCTTGCTCAAGGAGGAAGTGGCCGAGCGCCGCGCCACCGAGCGCGCGCTGCGCAAGACGCAGTCCGATCTGGTGCAGGCCGGCAAGCTCGCCGCGCTCGGCCAGATGTCGGCGGCGCTGTCGCACGAGTTCAACCAGCCGCTCGCGGCCGCCCGCACCTATGCCGACAATGCCGGCATCCTGATCGAGCGCGGCCGCATCGGGGAAGCGCGCGAGACGGTCGGGCGTATCGCGAGCCTGATCGACCGCATGGCCTCGATCAGCCGCCATCTGAGGAACTTCGCGCGCAAACCCAACCAGAAGCTCGGCCCGGTGGCGCTGGACGAGGTGATGCGCGACACGCTGGAGATCGTCGCCTGGCGGCTGAAGGCGGCCGACGCCGAGCTTGCCGTCGATCTCGGCCCCGAGCCGCTCGCCGTCCATGCCGGCTCGGTGCGGCTGAGCCAGGTGCTGGTCAACATCGTCTCCAACGCCGCCGACGCGGTCGAGGGCCTTCCCGACCCCGGGGCCGACCGCCGCATCGAGCTGCGCGCCCGCCGCCAGGGCGACCGGATCGCCATCACCGTGCGCGACCGCGGCCCCGGCGTGCCGGAGGCGATCGCCGGGCGCATCTTCGATCCGTTCTTCTCGACCAAGGGCGTCGGCAAGGGGCTCGGGCTCGGCCTGTCGATCTCCTACAACATCGTCAAGGATTTCGGCGGCGCGCTCACCGTCGAGCGGCATCCGGAGGGCGGCACGCTCGCCACCATCCTGCTCAACCCGGCCGAGAGCCCGGTCCGCGAGGCGGCCGAATGAAGCAGGGCATCGTGCTTCTCGTCGACGACGAGGAGGAGATCCGCCGCTCGACCGCGCAGTCGCTGCAGCTCGCCGGCTTCGCCGTGCGCGACTTTCCCGCCGCCGAGGCCGCGCTCGACTACGCCACCCCCGGCTTCAACGGCGTCGTGGTCAGCGACATCCGCATGCCGGGCATGGACGGCATGACGCTGCTGGCGCGGGTGCACGATATCGACGCCGACCTGCCCGTCATCCTCGTCACCGGCCATGGCGACGTGCAGCTCGCCGTGCGCGCCATGCGCGAGGGCGCCTACGACTTCATCGAGAAGCCGTTCGACACCCAGCACCTCGCCGACGTCACGGCGCGCGCGCTCGACCGCCGCAGCCTCGTGCTGGAGAACCGCCTGCTGCGCGCCGCCGCCGGCAAGAACGACGACATAGAGAGCCGCCTACCCGGCCGCTCGCCGGCCATGATCGACCTGCGCTACCGGCTGCGCGCCCTCGCCGGCACCGACGCCGACGTGCTGATCGTCGGCGACACCGGCGTCGGCAAGGAGGTGACGGCGCGCGCCCTGCACGACGCCAGCGGCCGCGCCAGCCGGCCCTTCGTCGCCATC
>JACZJD010000209.1 GCA_014860725.1 Aquamicrobium sp. | reverse complement strand
TTCCTGGGCGACACCGAGCCTTACGATGCCGTGGTGCTCGACATCGGCCTGCCGCAGATGGACGGCATCTCCGTGGTCGAGCGCTGGCGGCGCGACGGGCGCAAGATGCCGGTGCTGATGCTGACGGCGCGCGACCGCTGGAGCGACAAGGTCGCCGGCATCGACGCGGGCGCCGACGACTACGTGACCAAGCCCTTCCACATCGAGGAGGTGCTGGCGCGCGTCAGGGCGCTGATCCGGCGCGCGGCGGGTCATGCGTCCTCCGAGCTGATCTGCGGGCCGCTCCGGCTCGACACCAAGGCGTCCAAGGCCGATCTCGACGGCGTGCCGCTGAAGCTCACCTCGCACGAGTTCCGCCTGCTCGCCTATCTGATGCATCACATGGGCGAGGTGGTGTCGCGCACCGAACTGGTCGAGCATCTCTACGATCAGGATTTCGACCGCGATTCCAACACCATCGAGGTGTTCGTCGGGCGGCTGCGCAAGAAGATGGGCATCGACCTGATCGAGACCGTGCGCGGCATGGGCTACCGCATCCGCGAGTCGCAGGATTGACGGGCCGGCCATGGCCGCGGCCGTGAGCGGAAGGCGGACACTCTCGGCGCTCGGCCGCCGGATGAACTCTCTCGCCTTCCGTGTCGTGGCGTTCTCGACGGTCTGGGCGCTGGTGGCGCTCGTCGTCATCGCCACCATCATCTCGACGCTGTTCAGGCAGGCGAGCGAGCGCGGCTTCGAAAGCCTGCTCACCGCGCATCTCTTCAATCTCATCAGCTCGGTCGGCGTGACGGCCGAGGGGGCGCTCGAAGGCGCGCCCAACCTCGGCGACCTGCGCTTCACCGTGCCCCGCTCGGGCTGGTACTGGGCGGTGGAGCCGGTATCGGGCGTCGACGGACAGCTTGCCTCGCTCTCGCTGACCCAGCCCATCGCATCGCCGCCGCAGCAGGACGTGCCTTTCGATACCGATTTCCAGCGCAGCTACGTCACCGACGGCCTGGCCGGCGAGACGATCGAGGTGTTCGAGACCGAGTTCGTGCTCGATGCCGACAACCGGGTCGCGCGGTTCCGAGTCATGGGCAACCGCACGGAGCTCGAGGCCGACATTTCCGCCTTCGAGCGTCAACTTTATTTCTACCTCACCCTGTTCGGCGCCGGGATGATCGCGATCAACGCGCTCGCCATCCTGATCGGCCTCAGGCCGCTCGGCCGCGTCAGGCAGGCGCTTGCGGAGATCACCACGGGCGCGGCGCAGAGGCTGGACGGGGATTTTCCCCGCGAGATCGCGCCGCTCGCCGAGGAGACGAATGCGCTCATCGAGAGCAATCGCCGCATCGTCGAGCGCTCGCGCACCCAGGTCGGCAACCTCGCCCATTCGCTGAAGACGCCGCTCGCCGTGCTGACCAACGAGGCGCGCGCGATGGGCGGCGTCAAGGGCAACCTCATCGCCGATCAGGCCGCCGCGATGCGCCAGCAGGTGGAGCACTACCTGCAGCGCGCCCGCATGGCGGCGCAACGCGACACCATCGTCTTCAGGACGCCGGTGGCCTCGACGCTCGAACGCATGGTGCGCGTGATGGGAAAGCTCAATCCCCGCATGCGGCTGACGTTCGACCTGCCCGCGGAGGAGATCGTCTTTGCCGGCGAGAAGGAGGATCTCGAGGAGATCGCCGGCAACCTGCTCGAAAACGCGATGAAATGGGCGCGCAGCGCCGTTGCCGTGACAGTGACCGCCGGGCCGGAGGACGGCCAGCCGCGCAGCTTCGCCCTGACCATCGAGGACGACGGCCCCGGCATTCCCGAGGAGAAGATGCGCGAGGCGCTGGCGCGCGGCCGCCGGCTGGACGAGACCAAGCCGGGAACCGGCCTCGGCCTCGCCATCGTCGCCGATCTCGTCCGGGAATATGGCGGGAGCCTCAATCTCGGCCGCTCCGCGCTCGGCGGGCTGAAGGCGACCGTGACCCTGCGGAGGGCACAGGAATGAGCTGTCTTTGCGAGCCGGCGTCATCAAGGCGCCAAAGTCCGGCATGAGAAGGCTGGAACCAAAGGCCGCCGGATCGGTTTCTGGCGAAGGCGAATGGGGAACTGTACGAACGATGTCCTGGAAAATTGCGGCAGCGATTGTGGCACTGGCGCTCTCGGCGTGCTCCACGACGGGCACGGACGGCGCGGGGTCGGCGGCGCAGGCGTTTGCCGAGCCCACCCGCTCCGGCCAGCCGCGCGTCGGCGCGGCCATCGTCGAGGCGATGGCCGGCGGTC
>JACZJD010000027.1 GCA_014860725.1 Aquamicrobium sp. | reverse complement strand
CCGGAAAAGGAGATGGGGCCGAAGACGCCGGCCGAGCGCGCGCATCTGAACGCCTGGCTGTTCTTCGCCCAGTCGGAGCTGGAGGCGCCGCTGTGGAACCGGCAGAAGCACAGCTCCATGCTGCCGGACGCGGAGCGCGTCAATGTCGGGCCGTGGACGACGGCCGAGTTCAATCGCGAGATCAACGCGCTGGAAACGCGGCTCGGCGAATCGCAATACGCGATGGGCAACCGCTTCACCGCCGCCGACGTCATCCTCGGCCATTGCGGCCAGTGGGCGCGCGATTCGCAGTTCGCCATCGTCTCGGACAGGGTGAACGCCTATTTCGACCGGGTGCTGGCGCGCCCGGCGCTCGCCCGCGCCAGGGCGCGGGAGGCGGCGGCAGACTAGACGTCAGTCGACGAAGGCGCGCTCGACGACGAACTCGGCCGGCATCGAGTTGGAGCCTTCCTTGAGGCCCGCCTTCTCGACCAGCGCCTTGACGTCGCGGATCATGTCCATCGAGCCGCAGATCATCACCCGGTCCACCGCCGGGTCGAAGGGCGGGACGCCGAGGTCGGAGAACAGCTTGCCGCTCTCGATCAGCGTCGTGATGCGGCCCGTGCGCGCATAGGGCTCGCGCGTCGCGGTGGCGTAGTAGATGAAGCGGTCGCGCGCCAGCTCGCCGATCAGCGGGTCCTCGATCAGGTTCCGAGCCAGCTCCTCGCCATAGGTCAGCTCCGCCACCTCGCGGCAGGTGTGGGTCAGGATCACCTGCTCGAACTTCTCGTAGGTCTCGGGGTCGCGCATCAGGCTGGCGAAGGGGGCGATGCCGGTGCCGGTCGAGATCATCCACAGCCGCTTGCCCGGCGTCAGCGCGTCGAGCACCAGCGTGCCGGTCGGCTTCGTGCGCATCAGCACCGTGTCGCCGGGCTGGATTTTCTGCAGATGCTGGGTCAGCGGGCCGTCCGGCACCTTGATCGAGAAGAACTCCAGCTCCTCGTCCCAGGACGGGCTGGCGATGGAATAGGCGCGGAACACGGGCTTCACCGCGTTGGGCAGGCCGATCATCACGAACTCGCCCGAGCGGAAGCGGAAGCTCTGCGGCCGCGTGATGCGGAAGGAAAACAGCCGGTCGGTGTAATGGCGCACCGACACCACCGTCTCGGCATGGACCCCGGCGGGGATCGGGAATGTGTCGGCGCGTGCGACGTCCGTTTGCGGGAGCGCGGCTGTGGTCATTCCTGGCATCCTGTCTGCTTGATGGCTGGCCGGGGAGGCGTCGCTGCGGGCGAAAACTGCGCTTGCGTGCGCTTCCGATTAATATAGGAAAAAATGGTGCGTCAAGACAGTGGCATAGGGCCGCACGAAATTCCGTGCCGGTTCGCGGCATCCTCGAATGGCCGCATGCGGCCCCGCCGGAACAGGAGGAAGGCATGAGCGCGAAGGCTCTGATCGTCGTCGACGTCCAGAACGATTTCTGCCCCGGCGGCGCGCTGGCGGTCGCCGGCGGCGACGGGATCGTGCCGCTCGTCAACGCCATGATCGGCGAATTCGACCACGTCGTGCTGACGCAGGACTGGCACCCGGCCGGCCATTCGAGCTTCGCCTCGACGCATGCCGGACGCCAGCCCTTCGAGACGATCGAGATGCCCTACGGGCCGCAGACGCTGTGGCCGGACCATTGCGTGCAGGGCACGCAGGGCGCGGATTTCCATCCCGGCCTCGACCGGACCAAGGCCGAGCTCGTCATCCGCAAGGGCTTCCGCCGCGAGATCGATTCCTACTCGGCCTTCTTCGAGAACGACCACCGGACGCGGACCGGCCTTGGCGGCTATCTCCGGGAACGCGGCATTTCCGAGCTGACCTTCGTCGGGCTCGCGACCGACTACTGCGTCGCCTATTCGGCGCTCGACGCGGTGCGCGCGGGCTTCTCGGCCACGGTGAGGCTCGACGCCTGCCGCGCCATCGACCTCGGCGGCTCGCTCGACGCGATGACGCGGCAGATGGCGCAGGCGGGCGTCACGCTCGCCTGACCCCTCCTCAGCCGGCCGCCTGTTCGGCCGGCTCGATCTCGACCAGCGGCGCCGGGATGTCGGTCGTCTTCTCCGGCGACTTGCACAGGTCGGCGATGACGCAGGCCGGGCAGTCGGGCTTGCGCGCCTTGCAGACATAGCGGCCGTGCAGGATCAGCCAGTGATGGGCGTGGCGCATGTAGTGCGGCGGCACGATGCGCACCAGCGCCGCCTCGACCTCGTCCGGCGTGCGGCCCGGCGCCAGGCCGATGCGGTTGCCGATGCGGAAGATGTGGGTGTCGACGGCCATGGTCGGCTGGCCGAAGGCGACGTTGAGCACGACATTGGCGGTCTTGCGCCCGACGCCGGACAGCGCCGTCAGCGCCTCGCGCGTGTCGGGCACCGCGCCGCCATGGTCGCGGATCAGCGCCTCGCACAGCGCAATGACGTTCTTCGCCTTGTTGCGCCACAGGCCGATGGTGCGGATATAGGCGCCGAGGCGCTCCTCGCCCAGCGCCAGCATCTTCTGCGGCGTGTCGGCGACGGCGAAGAGCGGCCCCGTCGCCTTGTTGACGCCGACGTCGGTCGCCTGCGCCGACAGCACCACCGCGACCAGCAGGGTGAACGGGTTGACGTATTCCAGTTCGCCCCTGGGTTCGGGCCGCTGGACCGAGAAACGGCGGAAGATCTCGCGCACCTCGGCTTCGCTGTAGAGGCAGAACGGCCTGACCGGGCGCGGCCGGGCCGTGGCGTTTGAGCCGTCGCGTCGGCCGGGCGGCTGGCCGGATTGGGG
>JACZJD010000208.1 GCA_014860725.1 Aquamicrobium sp. | reverse complement strand
GCCGGGATGGCGTCGCGCGCGGTTCCGGCCGGAAAACTCCTGCTCGACGCCCGCGACCTTGCCATCGGCTATGGCGGCGGCGAACCGCTCGCGCGCGTCGATCTCCAGATCGTCGGGCCGGAACGGGTGGCGCTCACCGGGCCGAACGGCGCCGGGAAATCGACGCTCCTGAAGACGATTGCCGGCCGGATCGCGCCGATGGGCGGTTTCCTGCGGGTCGAGGCGAGCATCGCCTGGTTCGACCAGCATGTCGGCATCCTCGACGACGACGCCACCATCCTCGACAATTACAGCCGCCTCAATCCCGGCGCGAGCGCCTTCGAATGCCGCTCGGCGCTGGCGCGCTACGCCTTCCGCGCGGATGCGGCGTTGCAGAGGGTGAGGACGCTGTCGGGCGGGGAGCGGCTGCGCGCCGGGCTTGCCTGCGTCGCGGCCGGCGAAAGCGCGCCGGACCTGCTGATCCTCGACGAGCCGACCAACCATCTCGACCTGGATTCCGTGGCGCAGGTCGAGGCCGGGCTGAACGGGTTCGGGGGCGCGCTGCTCGTCGTCAGCCACGACGAGGCGTTCCTCGAGGCGATCGGGATCGAGCGCCGGGTGGCGCTCGGCTGAAGCCGGAGGAAGGGAGGATCAGTCGAACAGGCTGGAGACGGACTGCTCGCTCGCCGTGCGCGAGATCGCCTCGCCGATCAGGTCGGCGATGGAGATGACGCGGATGTTGGGCGCGGCTTCCACGGCCGAGGTCGGCTGGATGGAGTCGGTGATGACCAGCTCCTTCAGCTTGGAGGAGGAGATGCGCGTCACTGCGCCGCCCGAGAGCACGCCGTGGGTGATGTAGGCGGTGACGCTGGTGGCGCCGTTGGCCAGAAGCGCCTCGGCGGCGTTGCACAGCGTGCCGCCGGAATCGACGATGTCGTCGATCAGCAGGCAGTCTTTGCCGCGCACGTCGCCGATGATGTTCATGACTTCCGATTCGCCCGGTTTCTCGCGGCGCTTGTCGACGATGGCGAGCAGCGCGTCGAGCCGCTTGGCGAGCGAGCGGGCGCGCACCACGCCGCCGACGTCCGGCGACACGACCATGACGTTGGGCAGGCTGTAGTTGCGCTTGACGTCGCGGGCCAGCACCGGAACCGCGAACAAATTGTCGGTCGGGATGTCGAAGAAGCCCTGAATCTGGCCGGCATGCAGGTCGAGGGTGAGCACGCGGTCGGCGCCGGCCTGGGTGATGAGGTTCGCCACCAGCTTGGCCGAGATCGGCGTGCGGCCCGAGGCGCGGCGGTCCTGCCGCGCGTAGCCGAAATAGGGGATGACCGCCGTGATGCGCCGCGCCGAGGAGCGGCGGAAGGCGTCGATCATGATGAGCAGTTCCATCAGGTGATCGTTGGCCGGGAACGACGTCGACTGGAGGACGAAAACGTCCTCGCCGCGCACGTTCTCCTGGATTTCGACGAAAATCTCCTGGTCAGCGAAGCGGCGGACGCTGGCCTTCCCGAGCGGAATGTTGAGATAACGGGCGACGGCCTCGGCCAGCACCCGGTTGGAGTTGCCCGCAAAAAGCTTCATGACGTTCCCCGGCAAAGGATATGAGCGGGCTTTTAGCGGCGCCAGCCCGTATTGCAAGCGCGAAGGGGCGAGAAAATCCCGCTTTCCGCAGATTGGGCCGCAGATTGGGTCCCGGCAGCGGCCCTATCCCTGTCGGCCGGAAAGCCATGCGGCAAGCCGGTCGACCGTCTCGTCGGCGATGGATTCCATGGTCGCGGGCTGCACGTCCTCCCAGCCGTCACCGCCGGAGGAGGGCGCCTTCGCCTGGCCCTGGATGCGGTGGATGCGGGTTCCCGCGGGGTCGACCACGTCCCAGACATAGATGACCGTGGTCTGGCCGTTGTCGGAGATCGCCGAGAAATAGCCCTTCATGACATGGGTGGCCGAGGTGTCGCCCATGTCATGAAGGGCTATTTC
>JACZJD010000207.1 GCA_014860725.1 Aquamicrobium sp. | reverse complement strand
GCCTCCGAGCGCGCCACCTTCATGCCGCGCCCGCCGCCGCCGGCCGACGCCTTGATGATGACCGGGTAGCCGATCTCCGCGGCGATGCGCTTGGCCTCGGCCTCGTCGGAGACCGCGCCCTCCGAGCCCGGCACCACCGGGATGCCCAGCCGCCTGGCCGTGCGCTTGGCCTCGATCTTGTCGCCCATGATGCGGATGTGATCGCCCGAGGGGCCGATGAAGACGATGTTGTGGGCGGCGAGGATGTCGGCGAACTTGGCGTTCTCCGACAGGAAGCCGTAGCCGGGATGGATCGCGTCCGCCCCGGTGATCTCGCAGGCCGCCACGATCTGGTGGATGTTGAGGTAGGAGTCGCGCGAGGGCGGCGGGCCGATGCACACGCTCTCGTCGGCCAGCCGCACGTGCATGGCGTCGGCATCGGCGGTGGAGTGGACCGCCACCGTCTTGATGCCCAGTTCCTTGCAGGCGCGCAGCACCCGGAGCGCGATCTCGCCGCGATTGGCGATGAGGATCTTGTGGAACATCGGGGCGCCTGTCATTCGATGACGACAAGCGGCTCGCCGAACTCGACGGGCTGCGCGTCCTCGAACAGGATGGCCGTCACCGTGCCGGCGCGCGGCGACGGGATCTGGTTCATCGTCTTCATCGCCTCGATGATCAGCAGCGTCTGGCCTTCCCTGACCGTCTGGCCGACCTCGATGAAGGGCTTGGCCCCCGGCGCCGGCGCACTGTAGGCGGTGCCCACCATCGGCGACGGCACCGCATTCCGGGACGTGTCGGCCGCAGCAGCCGCAGGCGCAGCGGAAGCGGGAGCCGCCGCGGCGGCGGCCGGCGCAGGAGCGGCAAAGGCGGGCGCGGGGGCATAGGCCTGGACCGGTGCCGGCGTGCGCGAGACGCGAATGCGCAGATCGTCCTGCTCGACCTCGATTTCCGTCAGGTTGGTCTCTTCGAGGATGCCCGCGAGGTCGCGGATGAGCTGCTGGTCAATCCCGGCTTTTCTGGTCGACATCTTCGTCCCGTCCCTTGTGTTCTTCTCCGCCGGTCAGGTCCGGGCGGCTGGCGCGTCGTGCGCCTGTGTCATGCCTTGGCTGCCGAGTTCGTGGATCGCGCCGCCAACGGCCGCCTCCGCCCCGGTTGCCTGAGCCGGGCATGGAAACGCTGGGCCGTCCGGGGCGTACACGATATCGGGCATCTGTGGTTCCTGCGCGCCGCGCACCTCTATAAAGGGCATAGGCGGCGACGCAAAGAGCGCAAGTGCGTTCTTTTCATGTCCACAACGGATGTTCGGAGGGGTGTCGCTCAGTCGCCGGCGCGGGCAAGTTCGACCTTTTCCTTCAGCACCGCCTGGCCCAGCGCGCCGAACACGACCTCCTGGCCGATGACGTAGGAGGGTGTGCCGGTGATGGCGAGCTTCTGGGCGAGCTCGTAGGTCTCCTGGAAGGCGTCGGCGATGGCCGGGTTCTTCATCTCCTCGCGCAGCGCCGCCTCGTCGACGCCGAGCCCGACGGCCGCCGCGATGGCGGTCGCCTCGGTGGCGCGGCTGCCCAGAAGCAGCGTGCGGTGGAACTCGGCATACTTCTCCGGCGCCAGCGTGCGGAAGGCCATCGACACGATGTGCGCCCGCTGCGAGTCCGGCCCGAGGATGGGGAACTCCTTGAGGACGAAGCGCAGGTCGTCGTCCTCGGCCACCATCGCGGCCATGTCTTCATAGGCGCGCTTGCAGAAGCCGCAATTGTAGTCGAAGAACTCGACCACCGTGGTCGATCCTTCCGGATTGCCGACGACGCCGTCATAGGTGGCGTCGAAGATGGCGTCGGAGGAGGAGCCGATCGCGTCGAGCACGGCGAGCCGCTGCTCCTCGCGCTGGCGATCCTCGAGCACGATCTGCATCTCGGTCAGGATTTCCGGGTTCTCGATCAGGTAGCTGCGGACGATGGCCTCGACATCGGCCCGGCTCGTCACCTGCGCCAGCGAGGGACGGGCGCCGTCGGCACCGCGGGGCGCGGCGACGAGGTCGCCGCGGCTGCCGGCCAGGAACCCCGCCGCCAGCATGGCGAAGGAAACGGTGACGCCGGCGATGCCGAGAGCGATGGCCTTGCTCATGAATGGTTCCTCGGTTGGTACGGCCGTCAGCGGCGGCCGGGTTGTCTGTAGTTGATGATGTCCTGCGCCCGCAGCCATGCCGGCGTGCCCCTGGCCAGCTTCTGCTGGGCGCGGGCGGCGAAGATCTTCGCCTCTCGGTAGTTGCCGGAATAGAAATGGCCTTCGGCCGTGGTCAGCTCGGCCTCGGCGACGTTGCCGAGCTTGCCGTGCGCCTGCGCCAGATAGCGGTAGCCGGCGGCATATTCCTTCGTCCGCGAGAGGCCGGACTGCAGCTCGACCACGGCCTTGCGCACGAGCTCGGGCTTGTCGGTCGCCATCAGCGCCTGCCCGTAGCCGATCTGGATGATGCCCGATTTGTGCGGATCGAGCCTGAGCGCGGTCGCGAACGCATCCGCCGCCTCTGCGGGTCGCCCGGCCTTCATCAGGATCTCGCCGCGCATCTCGTGAAAGTACGGGTTCTTCGGCGCGGCCCTGACCAGCGCGTCGATCTTGCCCACGGCGGCGCGGGCGTTGCCCGACAGCATCGAGCCGATGGCGTCGGCATAGAGCGCCGGCACGCTGCGCGGGTCGCGCGCGAACATCCGCGCCGCGGCGGCCTGGCCCTGCGTGTAGGCCGCGATCTTGGCGCGCATCAGGTTATGGCGCTGCTGCAGCGCCGGAGGGTCGGCGCGCTCGAAGTTCTTGCTGCCGCGCGCCAGCGTCTCCAGATTGGCGATGCGCTCGCGCGGCATCGGGTGGCTGATCTGGTAGGGATCGACCCGCACGCCCGCCAGCGCCATCGAGCCGGCCAGCCGCTCGAACGTCTTGAGCATGCCGCGCGCCGACTGGCCCGTGCGCTCCAGATAGGTGATCGCGGCGCGGTCGGCCGTCGTCTCCTCGGTGCGCTGGTAGGCGAGCACCGAGCGCCGCGCCGCTTCCATGCCGCCGACCATGACGCCGGCGCCCGATTGCGCCAGCCCGCCGGTTCCGGTCGCCGCGCCGGCGTCATGGTCGGCGGC
>JACZJD010000026.1 GCA_014860725.1 Aquamicrobium sp. | reverse complement strand
CGGTTGTCGAGGAAGCGGCCGATGGTGCGGTGGACCTCGAAGCCGGCCGGAACCTCGGTCAGCTTCCTGCCGATCTCCTTCAGCGTCTTCATCGGCACCGCGGTCTTGCCGCGGCGCTGCTCGTCCTGGTTGTCGGCGGTGCGCAGGCCCGACCACGCGCCGTCCAGCCAGTCGGCCTTGTTGGGCTTGTAGGCCTGGCCGGCCTCGAACTCGTTCTCGAGGTGCTCGCGCCAGTCGGCGCGCATCCTGTCGATGTCGGCCTCGGTGACCAGCCCCTCGGCGATGAGCTTCTCGCCGTAGAGCTGCACCGTCGTCTTGTGGGCGCGGATGGCGCGATACATGATCGGCTGGGTGAAGCCCGGCTCGTCGCCCTCGTTGTGGCCGAAGCGGCGGTAGCAGAACATGTCGACCACCACCGGCTTGTGGAACTTCATCCGGAACTCGATGGCGATCTTGGCGGCGTAGACCACGGCCTCGGGGTCGTCGCCGTTGACGTGCAGGATCGGCGCCTCGATCATCTTGGCCACGTCCGACGGATAGGGCGAGGAGCGCGAGAAGCGCGGGTTGGTGGTGAAGCCGATCTGGTTGTTGATGATGAAGTGGACCGTGCCGGCGACGCGATGGCCGCGCAGGCCGGAAAGGCCGAGGATTTCGGCCACCACGCCCTGGCCGGCAAAGGCGGCGTCGCCGTGGAGCAGCAGCGGCAGCACCTTGGCGCGCGCCTCGATCGGCACGACCTCCTCGCGGGTGCGGCCGAAGATCTGGTCCTGCTTGGCACGGGCCTTGCCCATCACCACGGGATTGACGATCTCCAGATGCGACGGGTTGGCGGTCAGCGACAGGTGCACCTTGTTGCCGTCGAACTCGCGGTCCGACGAGGCGCCGAGATGGTACTTGACGTCGCCCGAGCCCTCGACGTCGTCGGGCGCGTAGGAGCCGCCCTTGAACTCGTGGAAGACGGCACGGTGCGGCTTGGCCATGACGTTGGTGAGCACGTTCAAGCGGCCGCGATGGGCCATGCCGAAGACGATCTCCTTCAGGCCGAGCGCGCCGCCGCGCTTGATGATCTGCTCCAGCGCCGGGATGAGCGATTCGCCGCCGTCGAGGCCGAAGCGCTTGGTGCCCTTGTACTTGACGTCGATGAACTGCTCGAAGCCCTCGGCCTCGATCAGCTTCTGCAGGATGGCCTTCTTGCCGTTCTCGGTGAACTCGATGCCCTTGTCCGGCCCCTCGATGCGCTCCTGGATCCACGCCTTCTCCTCGGGGTTGGAGATGTGCATGAACTCGACGCCCAGCGTCGAGCAATAGGTGCGCTTGAGGATGTCGAGCATCTGCCGCACGGTGGCGTATTCGAGCCCGAGCACATGGTCGATGAAGATCGGCCGGTCGTAGTCCTCCTCCTTGAAGCCGTAGGCCTCGGGGGAGAGCTCGTTGTAGTCCTCCTCCGGCTCGGCGAGGCCGAGCGGGTCGAGATTGGCGTGAAGATGGCCGCGCATGCGGTAGGCGCGGATCATCATGATCGCGCGGACGGAGTCGCGCGTGGCCCGCAGCACGTCGGCGTCGGAGACCGCGTCGCCGGTGGCGGCCGCCTTTTCCTTCACCTTCTTCTCGAAGTGCTTCTCGACCGTGCCCCAGTCGCCGTCGAGCGCGGAGACGAGCTCGCCATTGGCCGCGAGCGGCCAGCCCGGCTTCCGCCACGACGCGCCCTCGGCGTTCTTGCGCACGTCGCCGGCGTCGTCCTTCAAGGCGGCGAAGAAATCGCGCCACTCGGGATCGACCGACTGCGGATCGTCGAGCCAGGCGGCATGCAGCCTTTCGATGTAGTCGGCATTGCCGCCGTAGAGGAACGAGGTGAGCGAAAAGAGGTCGTTGGCCTGATCCTGCCGCGCCATCGCAATCATCGGAGCGCTTCCGCTCCGTCTCCTTGGTTCTCAAGCGGCCGCGCCGCGTTACGGGCGCCGCCGCGCCCCGGTGTTCCCCCCTGACGGGGCGGTTATCTCCGCCCTCATGTCAGCCGATTGTGCCGGGCGGATGACCGCCGGGCACGATATTCAGGCGATCCGCTATCGGGATCGCTTCGCCGGCCCTCGGCTTTGGCCTCGGGCGTTCGAACCCTTCGAAAGGTCCACTGGACCTTTCGATCCGCCTGCGGCGAACCGGGTTCTCACCCCTTGATCGCCTCGACCAGGGTCTTGCCGAGCCGGGCCGGGGACGGGGAGACGCGGATGCCCGCCTCCTCCATCGCCGCGATCTTGTCCTCCGCGCCGCCCTTGCCGCCGGAGATCACGGCGCCGGCATGGCCCATGGTGCGTCCGGGAGGGGCGGTTCGTCCGGCGATGAAGCCCGCCATCGGCTTCTTGCGCCCGCGCTTCGCCTCGTCCTTGAGGAACTGCGCCGCGTCTTCCTCGGCCGAGCCGCCGATCTCGCCGATCATGATGATCGACTGGGTCGCGGGGTCGGCCAGGAACAGCTCGAGCACGTCGATGAACTCCGTGCCCTTGACCGGATCGCCGCCGATGCCCACCGCCGTCGTCTGGCCGAGGCCTTCGTTGGTGGTCTGGAACACCGCCTCATAGGTAAGCGTTCCCGAGCGCGAAACAACGCCCACCGAGCCCTTGCGGAAGATGTTGCCGGGCATGATGCCGATCTTGCACTCGTCGGGCGTGACGATGCCGGGGCAGTTGGGGCCGATCAGGCGCGACTTCGACCTGTCGAGCCTCGCCTTGACCTTGACCATGTCCATCACCGGAATCCCCTCCGTGATGCAGACGATCAGCTCCATCTCGGCCTCGATGGCCTCGATGATCGCGGCGGCGGCACCCGCCGGCGGCACGTAGACGACCGAGGCGGTCGCGCCGGTCTTGTCGCGCCCTTCGGCGACCGAGGCGAAGATCGGCAGGGTCTCGCCCTTCGAGCCGGTCCACTTCTCGCCGCCCTTCTGCGGATGGATGCCGCCGACCATCTGCGTGCCGTGATAGGCCAGCGCCTGCTCGGTGTGGAAGGTGCCGGTCTTGCCGGTCAGACCCTGAACCAGAACCTTGGTGTTCTTGTCGATCAAGATGGACATCTGGCTCAGTTCCCCTTCACGGCCTTGACGATCTTCTGGGCGGCATCGTCGAGGTCGTCGGCGGAAATGACGTTCAGCCCGCTCTCGTCGATGATCTTCTTGCCCAGCTCGACATTGGTGCCCTCGAGGCGGACGACCAGCGGAACCTTCAGCCCCACCTCCTTGACCGCCGCGATGACGCCCTCGGCGATCACGTCGCACTTCATGATGCCGCCGAAGATGTTGACGAGGATGCCCTTCACGTTCGGGTCGGCGGTGATGATCTTGAACGCCGCCGTGACCTTTTCCTTGCTCGCGCCGCCGCCGACGTCGAGGAAGTTCGCCGGCTCGGCGCCGTAGAGCTTGATGATGTCCATCGTCGCCATGGCGAGGCCGGCGCCGTTGACCATGCAGCCGATGTTGCCGTCGAGCGCGACATAGGCGAGGTCGTATTTCGACGCCTCGATCTCCTTGGCGTCCTCCTCGGTGGTGTCGCGCAGCTCGACGATGTCGGGATGGCGGAACAGCGCGTTGTTGTCGAACGACACCTTGGCGTCGAGGACGCGCAGGCGGCCGTTCTCCATCACGATCAGCGGGTTGACCTCGAGCAGGCTCATGTCCTTCTCGGTGAAGGCCTTGTAGAGGATCGGGAACAGCTTCTTCCCGTCCTCGGCGGCTTCGCCGGTCAGTTGCAGCGCCTCGTTGAGCTTGGCGACGTCAGCGTCGGTGACGCCGGCCTCGGGGTCGATCGCCACGGTGACGATCTTCTCCGGCGTGGCTTCGGCGACGGCCTCGATGTCCATGCCGCCCTCGGTCGAGACAACGAAGGCGACGCGGCCGACCGAGCGGTCGACGAGGATCGACAGGTAGAGCTCGCGGGCGATGTCGGCGCCGTCCTCGATGTAGAGGCGGTTGACCTGCTTGCCGGCCTCGCCGGTCTGCTTGGTCACCAGCGTGTTGCCCAGCATCTCGTTGACGTTGGCGACGACGTCCTCGACGGACTTCGCCAGCCGGACGCCGCCCTTGGCCTCGGACGAAAGCTCCTTGAACTTGCCCTTGCCGCGGCCGCCGGCGTGGATCTGGCTCTTGACCACGTAGAGCGGGCCGGGGAGCGCCTTGGCCGCCTTCTCCGCCTCGCCGGCCGAGAAGATCGCGACGCCCTCGGCGACCGGGGCGCCGTAGCCCTTCAGAAGTTGCTTTGCCTGATATTCATGGATGTTCATGCGTGCCTGCCTCCCTTACTGCTTCAGGCCGGGTGCGATCTCGGCGCAGGCCTGGCAGAGCGATTCCACCGAGGCGACCGACTTGTCGAACATGCCCTGCTCGTTCTTGTTGAGCTCGATCTCGATGACGCGCTCGACGCCGCCGGCGCCGATCACCACCGGCACGCCGACATAGATGTCCTTCAGACCGTACTGTCCCGACAGGTGCGCGGCGCAGGGCAGCACGCGCTTCTTGTCCTTGAGGTAGGCCTCGGCCATCGCAATGGCGGACGAGGCCGGCGCATAGTAGGCCGAGCCGGTCTTGAGCAGGCCGACGATCTCGGCGCCGCCGTCGCGGGTGCGCTGGACGATGCCGTCGAGCTTCTCCTGCGAGGTCCAGCCCATCTTGACGAGGTCGGGCAGCGGGATGCCGGCGACGGTGGAATAGCGCGTCAGCGGCACCATGGTGTCGCCGTGGCCGCCGAGCACGAAGGCGGTGACGTCCTCGACCGACACCTTGAACTCGTCGGCGAGGAAATAGCGGAAGCGGGCCGAATCGAGCACGCCGGCCATGCCGACCACCTTGTTCTTCGGCAGGCCGGAGAACTTCTGCAGCGCCCAGACCATGGCGTCGAGCGGGTTGGTGATGCAGATGACGAAGGCGTCGGGCGCGTACTTCGCGATGCCGGCGCCGACCTGCTCCATGACCTTGAGGTTGATGCCCAGGAGGTCGTCGCGGCTCATGCCCGGCTTGCGCGGCACGCCGGCGGTGACGATGCAGACATCGGCGCCCTCGATGGCGGAATAGTCGTTGGCGCCGGTGTAGCGCGCATCGAAGCCGTCGACCGGCGAGGACTGGGCGATGTCGAGGCCCTTGCCCTGCGGGACGCCTTCCGCGATGTCGAACAGCACGACATCGCCGAGTTCCTTGAGGCCGATCAGATGGGCGAGCGTACCGCCGATCATGCCGGAGCCGATGAGGGCGATCTTGTTACGAGCCATGGATTGGTTCCCTTGCGAGTGCCGGTCTGTCACCGCGCCGGCATGAACAGAATTTGCCGAGACGTTCTCATCCGGACACGGGAGGCCGTCCGGATCGGGCTTCGCATAGACGTATCGGGCATAAAACTCAACCGATTCTTACCATACGAGCATTTTCAACTGTTTAAGTGGTTTTTGTCTTACGTAAACGTAAGAATTCGGTGCCCGGCTAGCGATCCGTCAGCCTGGACGCTTCCCCAGCGTCAGGAGGAGCGGAACGGAGGCTGCGAGCAGCGCCAGCCCGGCCGCCGTCCATGCCAGAAAAACCATGTCCTGCATGCGGTTAGACGCATCGACCGCGACGAGATAGGCGCATGCGGCCGGCACGACGAGAAGGAGGCCGGTGGCGGTGCCCGGATGGTAGCGGTGCAGGACGACGGTAAGGCCGAGATGCGGGACGAAGGCGTTGAGGATCATCGCCAGGGCGAAGCCGGCCACGACCGGCTCGGCCGGCAGCCCGGCGGCGAGCGCCAGCGCCGCGGCCCAGAAGACGAGCGCGACGACGACGGCCGCGAAGCGGAAGGCGCGGGCCGGGACGTCCCACCTGAGAGCGGGCGGATGGGGAAAGGCCGGCAGCCAGATCATC
>JACZJD010000025.1 GCA_014860725.1 Aquamicrobium sp. | reverse complement strand
GTGATCACGCTCGCCGTCTTCGTGGTTTTCTCGGTGTTCTACCTCAAGGAAGCGATCACCTGGAACCATCTCGCCGGCTTCGCGCTGATCGCGGCCGGTGCGGCGATCATCTTCCGCGCCTGAGGCGCCGCCGGGCCGTTTCGGCGGCCTCGCCGGGCGTGCGGCGGAGCGCGTGCGGCCAAAATTCCGCGTGAAATGCGCGCAGGAATTGCTATATTTGCTGCGTGAAGCATAGAACGGTTCGTTGGCCGCGGCTGTCGGACCGTTTTCTTTTTGTGTGGCGCGCTGTCAGGCGCCGGACGGAAAAGGACGAAAGGTCGAGCGACATGAACAAGGTTCCGATGACGGTCGGTGGTTTCGAGGCTCTGAAGGAAGAGCTGCGCTGGCGTCAGCAGGAGGAACGCCCGCGCATCATCGAGGCCATCTCGGAAGCGCGCTCGCACGGCGACCTGTCGGAGAACGCCGAATACCATGCCGCCAAGGAGGCGCAGAGCCTGAACGAGGGCCGCATCGGCGAACTGGAGGACCTGATCGCGCGTGCGGAGGTCATCGACGTGACGAAGCTTTCGGGCAGCACGATCAAGTTCGGCGCCACCGTCGTCCTCGTCGACGAGGATACCGAGGAGGAGAAGACCTACCAGATCGTCGGCGACCAGGAGGCCGACGTGAAGGCCGGGCGCATCTCCATCTCCTCGCCCATTGCGCGTGCGCTGATCGGCAAGGCCGTCGGCGACGAGATCGAGGTCAATGCGCCGGGCGGCGCGCGCGGGTACGAGATCGTCGAACTGCGCTGGCAGTGAGCGTGGACGGGGCAGGGCCGCCCGCGGCGGCCGCCCGCGTCGACATGGCGCGGGTGGAGGTGGTCGTTCCGAACTTCAAGCGCCGGCTTTCCGGCGTCACCAGCACCATCGTCCAGCTCGTGCCGCTTCAGGCGAAGATGATCGGCGTGGCGACGCTCGGCCCCGGCCTGCCGGAGCACCTGCCGAGAATCCGCTGGTGGCAGGTTCCGGCGCTGCTCAGGCGGCCGCAAGGCGGGCGGGCGCGCGTCTGGCACGCGCGGCGCAACACCGAGATGCTGGGCGGCCTGATCCTGCGCCACGTCTTCCGCGCGCCGCTGAAGCTCGTCTTCACCTCGGCCTCGCAGCGCGAGCACACGCGCTGGACGCGCTTTCTCATCGGCCGCATGGACGCGGTGATCGCCACCAGCCGCAAGACGGCCGCCTATCTCAAGGTGCCGAACACCGTCATCATGCACGGCATCGACACCGCGCGCTTCCGGCCGCCGGCTGACCGCGCCGAGGCCGCGCGCGAGGTCGGGCTCGACCCGGGACAGCTCTACGCCGGCTGCTTCGGCCGGGTGCGCCACCAGAAGGGCACTGACCTCTTCGTCGATGCGATGATCGCGCTCCTGCCGCATCATCCGCGATGGTCGGCCGTGGTGGCCGGCCGGGCGACGCCGCAGCACAAGGCGTTCGAGGACGATCTGAAGGTGCGCGTCGCGCAGGCCGGCCTTTCCGACCGCATCCTGTTCGTGGGCGAGCACCGCGACATCGACCGCTGGTATCGCGCGCTCTCCCTCTACGTCGCCCCCCAGCGCTGGGAAGGCTTCGGCCTGACCCCGCTCGAGGCCATGGCCAGCGGCGTGCCCGTGGTGGCCACCGACGTCGGCGCGTTCTCCGAGCTGGTCGAGGACG
>JACZJD010000206.1 GCA_014860725.1 Aquamicrobium sp. | reverse complement strand
GCTCGGGCTCGGGCAAGTCCACGCTGTCGCGCGCGCTCGCCGGCCGGCTCGGCCTGCCTTACATCTCCATGGACCGCGAGTTCTTCTGGCTGCCGGGCTGGACCCTGCGCGAGCGCGGCGAAATCCGCCGGCTGATCGCGGAAGCGGTCGCCGGCGAGCGCTGGGTGATGGACGGGACCAGCCCCGGCACGCTCGACCTGCGCCTGCCGCGCGCCGATTGCGTCATCTGGCTGCGCATGCCGCGGCTCTTGTGCATCGCCCGCGTGCTCAGGCGGCGTATCCGCCATTCCGGCGAGAGCCGCCCCGAAATGGCGCCCGGCTGCCCGGAGAAGATCGACCGCGAGTTCCTGAGCTACATCTGGAACTTCGAACGCACGGAAACGCCGGAGATCGGCGCGGCGCTGGCGGAACACGGCCCGGACATGCCCGTGCTGACGCTGCGTTCGCCGTCCGAGGTCCGCAGCCTTCTTGCCCGGCTGGAACGGCCGTTGTAGCGCTTCGCCTCATGCCGCAATACGAGACCGTCCGAGTCGTTCGCCATCCGCCGGAAAAGATGTTCGCGCTGGTCGCGGATGTCGAACGCTATCCCGAGTTCCTGCCGATGTGCGAGGCGCTGACGGTACGCTCGCGGCGCGAGCGCGACGGCGTGACGCTGCTCGTCGCCGACATGACCGTGGGCTACAAGGCGATCCGCGAGACATTCACCAGCCAGGTGGTGCTGAAGCCGGCCGAGAACGTCATCGACGTGAAATATGTCGACGGGCCGTTCAAGTATCTGTCGAACCGCTGGGCGTTCATGCCGTCGGCGGCCGGCGGCTGCGAGATCCACTTCTTCATCGACTACGAGTTCAAGAGCCGCATCCTCGGCGCGCTGATGGGCGCGATGTTCGACCGCGCCTTCCGCCTGTTCGCCGAATCTTTCGAGAAGCGGGCCGACGCGGTTTACGGTGTCGCCTGACCCGATACCGCCCCGATGCCGAGCTCGAGCGCCGCACGCACGGTCTCGGCACGGATGAAGGCGCGGCCGCGATTGTCGAAGACGCGGCTTTGCGCCACCGCAGGCCGCCCAGCGACGGCGACCCCGAACCAGACCAGCCCGACCGGCTTCTCGGCGCTGCCGCCGTCCGGTCCGGCGATGCCGGTGACGGCGAGCGCGACGCCGGCGCGGCTCCTCGCCAGCGCCCCGGCCGCCATTTCGAGCGCGGTCTGCTCGGAGACCGCGCCGTGCGCGTCGAGCGTTGCGGCCGAGACGCCGAGCATGTCCACCTTCGCCTCGTTGGAATAGGTGACGAAGCCCCGGTCGAGCACGGCGGAGGAGCCGGCGATGTCGGTGATGGCGGCGGCGATCATGCCGCCGGTGCAGGACTCGGCCGTCGCGGCCATGATGCCGGCCGCCTTGCAGGCGTCGATGAAGCGGACGGCGAGTGCGCTCTCGTCGCTCATTCGGGCAATCCTCCGGGATAGACCACCGTCGCCGTGGCGATGGCCGCGATGCCTTCCTCGCGGCCGACGAAGCCGAGCCGTTCGTTGGTCGTCGCCTTGACGGAGACGCGGTCGGCGGAAATGCCGAGCATGGCGGACAGAGCCGCCGTCATCGCCGCGCGGTGCGGCCCGACCTTCGGCGCCTCGGCGATCAGCGTGATGTCGGCATTGGCGATGCGCCCGCCTTTCTCGCGCAAAATCCGCACCGCTTCTTCCACGAAGATGCGCGAGGCCGCCCCCTTCCAGCGCATATCGGACGGCGGGAAATGCGTGCCGATGTCGCCCGCGCCGCAGGTGGCGAGCAGCGCGTCGGTCAGCGCGTGCAGGGCGACGTCGGCGTCGGAATGGCCGGAAAGCCGCTTCGAATGCGGAATGGCGACGCCGCACAGCGTCACGTGATCGCCCTCGGCAAAGCTGTGGACGTCATAGCCGTTTCCCGTGCGCACGTCCGGCAGCAGGCCAGTGGAAAGGCCGGCGGAAAGGCGGGCGTTCGCCATGTCGATGTCCCTTGCCCATGTCAGTTTCACGTTGTCCGGCGAGCCGTCGACGATCCGCACCGGAATGCCGGCCCATTCGGCGATCGCGGCATCGTCGGTGAAATCCTCGCGCCCGGCAAGGAAGGCGTGCTCGTGCGCATCGAGGATCGCGCCGAAGGCGAAGCCCTGCGGCGTCTGCGCGGCGAAGAGGCCGTCGCGCGGGACCGTTCCCGCAACCAGCCTGTCGCCGCCCGCCTGCTTCAGCGTGTCCGAGACGGCGAGCGCCGGCAGGCTGCCGAAGCCGCCGTCGAGGCCGGCGATGACGCGGTCGATCAGCGCCGCGTCGACGAAGGGGCGCACGCCGTCATGGATGAGCACGGCGTCGAGGTCCCTGTCCCGCAGCGCGAGCAGGGCGAGCCGTGTCGATGCCTGCCGCGTCCTGCCGCCGGGAACGGCGATCACCCGGTCGGCCAGCGCGCCGGCCGCCTCGCGGAACGGCGCATCGTCGTCGGCATGGATCGCGACGGCGATCCCGGCAATGGCGGGGTGGGCGGCGAAGGTCTCGAGCGTGCGGCGGATGACCGGCACGCCGCCGATGCGGCGGTACTGCTTGGGGCCCTCCGTCGATTGCCCGGCGCGTTCGCCGCGCCCGGCCGCGACGATCACCGCTCCGATCCTGCCGCCTGTAGTCATGCCTGTCCCGGCTCCCTTCAAAACCGCCCAACGCTTAGTCAGCCGCACGCGGATTGGCCAGCGCAATCGCGATTTTCGGCGCGGCGCTTTCATTTCGCAGTTGCACAATGAAAGAATGATGTCTATCAAATAGGCAATACCTATTCCTGCATGGTTTTTATGCATGTCCTCTGCCAGCCATCTCGCGATGCCGCTTCGTCTCGGCAAGGTCGAGATCGCCAACCGCGTCTTCCTGGCCCCGATGTCCGGCGTGACCGACGAGCCGTTTCGCGCAAGGGCCGTGGCACACGGCGCCGGGCTCGTCGTCTCCGAGATGGTGGCGAGCGGCGAGCTGGCCAGGGGCCGGCGCAATTCCGCCTTGCGCATCCGCCGTCCCGACGTTCCGGTGCATGTCGTCCAGCTTGCCGGGCGTGAGGCGCAGTGGATGGCCGAGGGCGCGCGCATCGCCGCAGGCGAGGGGGCGGACGTCATCGACATCAACATGGGCTGCCCGGCCAAGAAGGTGACGGGCGGCTATTGCGGCTCGGCCCTGATGCGCGACCCGGACCACGCGCTGTCGCTGATCGAGGCGGTCGTCGCGGCCGTTCCCGTGCCGGTCACGGTCAAGATGCGGCTCGGCTGGAACCACGATTCGCTCAACGCCCCCGAGATCGCCCGCCGGGCGGAAGGGGCGGGCGTAGCGATGGTGACGGTGCACGGCCGCACCCGCTGCCAGCTCTACAACGGCCGTGCCGACTGGCCGGCCATCCGGCGCGTCAGGGAAGCCGTTTCGATTCCCGTGGTCGCCAACGGCGACGTCGAGAGCCTAGCCGACGCGGCCGCGATGCTGGAGCAGTCGGGCGCCGATGCCGTCATGGTCGGGCGCGGCCACTACGGCGCGCCGTGGCTCGCCGGGCGGATCGCCGCCGAGGCCGCGGGCCGTTCCACCGCCGGCGTTCCGTCGTCATCGGACGATTTCTTTCATTATATAACAGCGCATTACGAAGATATGTTGATGTTTTACGGCATCGAGCAGGGGCTGCGCCACGCGCGAAAGCATCTCGGCTGGTTCATCGACCGCCACGCGCCGCAGACGCCCGCCGAGCTGCGCCGTGCGGCCATGACCGCGACCGAGCCCAGGGCGGTGATCGCCGCGCTGCGCACGGCGTTCTCGGCCGAAGCCATGAGGAGCGCGGCATGAATACGGCTCTTCCCGCCGGGCTGAACCTGGCGACCATCGTCCTCGACACGATCCGGCATCCGGTCATCATGGTCGCGCCGGACGGTCGCATCGTCTTCGCCAATGCCGAGGCCGAGGATTTTTTCCGGTCGAGCGCCTCCGTGCTGGCCCGCAGCGGGCTGGAGCGGTTCGTCCCGTTCGGCAGCCCGCTTCTGTCGCTGGTCGAGCAGGTGCGGGAGCGGCGCGCGCCGTTCAACGAGTACCGGGTCGACATCTCCTCGCCGCTCCTCGGCGGCGAGCGGCTGGTCGACCTCTACGTCGCGCCCGTCGCCGAGCTGCCGGGCCATGTCGTCGTCCTGTTCCAGGAACGCTCGATGGCCGACAAGATCGACCGCCAGATGACGCACCGGGGCGCTGCGCGTTCCGTTTCCGGGCTGGCGTCGATGCTCGCGCACGAGATCAAGAACCCGCTGTCCGGCATCAGGGGCGCGGCGCAACTGCTTGAATCCGTTGTCTCCGACGAGGACCGCGCCCTTGCCCGGCTCATCACCGACGAGACGGACCGCATCGTGGCGCTGGTCGACCGCATGGAGGTGTTTTCCGACGAGCGCCCAATAGACCGCCAGCCCGTCAACATCCATGTCGTGCTCGACCATGTGAAGGCGATCGCCCGGAACGGCTTCGCCAGCAACGTCCGCATCGTCGCGGATTACGACCCATCGCTGCCGCCGGTCCATGCCAACCGCGACCAGCTCGTGCAGGTCTTCCTCAATCTGGTGAAGAACGCGGCCGAGGCCATCGGCAGCGACTCCGCCGGCGAGATCGTGCTGTCCACCGCGTTCCGGCCGGGCATGCGCCTTTCGGTGCCGGGCACGCAGGACCGCGTGTCGCTGCCGCTGGAGTTCTGCGTCCACGACAACGGGCCGGGCGTGCCGGAAGACCTGATCCCCATCCTGTTCGACCCCTTCGTCACCACCAAGCAGAACGGCTCCGGCCTCGGCCTCGCGCTCGTCGCCAAGATCGTCGGCGAGCATGGCGGGGTCATCGAATGCGACTCCTCGCCGCGCGGCACCACTTTCCGCGTGCTGATGCCGGCGTGGAAGGAGCCGAAACCCGGCGGGGACGCCAGCCAAGAAGGAGATGCGGCATGAGCATTCGCGGCAACATCCTGGTGGCCGACGACGACGCGGCGATCCGCACCGTGCTCAGCCAGGCGCTGTCGCGCGCCGGCCACGACGTGCGAGCGACATCGAGCGCGGCGACCCTGTGGCGCTGGGCGGCGGCCGGCGACGGCGACCTCGTCATCACCGACGTGGTGATGCCGGACGGCAACGCCTTCGACCTGCTGCCGCGCATGCGGCGCTCGCGGCCGGACCTGCCGGTCATCGTCATGAGCGCGCAGAACACCTTCATGACCGCGATCCGCGCCTCGGAGGCCGGAGCCTACGAATATCTGCCCAAGCCCTTCGACCTCACCGAGCTGACGGGCATCGTCAACCGCGCGCTGTCGGAGCCGCGTCACCATGCCGGCACGGACCAGCGCGGCGAAGACGGCGCGGAGCCGATGCCGCTCGTCGGCCGCTCGGCAGCCATGCAGGACATCTACCGCCTGCTGGCGCGGCTGATGCAGACGGATCTCACGGTGATGATCACCGGCGAATCCGGCACCGGCAAGGAGCTGGTGGCGCGCGCGCTGCACGAATACGGTCGCCGCCGCGCCGGCCCGTTCGTGGCCATCAACATGGCCGCGATCCCGCGCGACCTGATCGAATCGGAGCTGTTCGGCCACGAGAAGGGGGCCTTCACCGGCGCGCAGAACCGTTCCACCGGCCGCTTCGAGCAGGCCGAGGGCGGCACGCTCTTCCTCGACGAGATCGGCGACATGCCGATGGAGGCGCAGACGCGGCTGCTGCGCGTGCTGCAGCAGGGCGAATATACCACCGTCGGCGGCCGCACGCCGATCCGCACCGACGTGCGCATCGTCGCCGCCACCAACAAGGATCTGCGCACGCTCATCAATCAGGGCCTGTTCCGCGAGGACCTGTTCTATCGCCTGAACGTCGTGCCGCTGCGGCTGCCGCCGCTGCGCGAGCGCGCCGAGGACGTGCCCGACCTCGTGCGCCATTTCTTCCGCCAGGGCGAGAAGGAAGGCTTGCAGGCCAAGCGCATCACCGCGGCCGGCGTCGAGCTCCTGAAGCGCTATCCGTGGCCCGGCAACGTGCGCGAGCTGGAGAATCTGGTGCGCCGCTTGGCCGCGCTCTACCCGCAGGACGAGATTTCCTCCGAGCTGATCGAGCAGGAGCTGAGGAGCGCCGGCGCCGTCCCCGCAGCGACCGCTCCCGGCGCGCTGGCCGAGGAGCTGACCATCAGCCAGGCGGTCGAACGCCATCTCCAGCGCTATTTCGCCAGCTTCGCCGGCGAGCTGCCGCCCCCCGGCCTCTACCAGCGCGTTCTGGAGGAGGTCGAATATCCGCTGGTGCTTGCCGCCATGACCGCGACTCGCGGCAACCAGATCAAGGCCGCCGAGCTTCTCGGCCTCAACCGCAACACGCTGCGCAAGAAGATCCGCGAGCTCGGCGTCAACGTCTACCGCGCCTCGAAATAACGCCGGCAAACGTCGTGCCGGACGGTTGTCCGGCGCAGGCGCTTGTTGCAAATTCGCCACAATGCGTTGCATAGATGCCACGCATCATGGACGGGCGGTAAGCGCATGGCGTTGCAGGCACCTGCAATGACGCAAGAGGCGCCGGCAGACGGCGCGCAGACGGGCGAGGGGCGGCGGCTTCTCGCGCTGCCGGGCATTGCCGCCATCGCCGGCGCGCTGATCACGGCGGGCCTGTCGTTCGCGGTCCTGCTCGGCGTAACGCCGATCGACCCGGACTACGCCACCACGCTCACCCTGATCGCGCTCAACCTCGCCTTCATCCTGCTGCTGGTGGCGCTGATCTCGCGCGAGGTGCACCGCATCGTCATGGCGCGGCGGCGCGGCAAGGCGGCATCGCGGCTGCATGTGCGCATCGTCGCGCTGTTCTCGCTGGTCGCGGCGATCCCCGCGCTCATGGTCGCCGTCATCGCCTCGGTCACGCTCGACATCGGGCTCGACCGCTGGTTCGAGATCCGCACCAAGGTCATCATCAACTCGTCGCTGTCCATCGCCGAGGCCTACGTCAACGAGAATGCGCGCAACCTGCAGGACACGACGCTGTCGATGGCCTACGACCTCGACGCCAACCGCACGCTCTACGGCCTCGACCGCACCGGCTTCCGCACCCGCATGAGCCAGCACGTCACCGGCCGCGGGCTCGACCACGCCGCGCTGATCCGCGCCGACGGCTCCTTCATCATGCAGGCCGAGACGCAGGCCGACTTTCCCATACCGCCGCCGCCCATCGAGGCGGTGCGCACGGCGGGCGACGGCCTGCCGGTGCTGATCGAGCCGCGCGTGCGCAACATCATCGGCGCCATCGTCAAGCTGCGCGAGATCGAGGACGCCTATCTCTACACCATCCGCTCGGTCGATCCCGAGGTCATCAAGGCGCGGCAGATCGTGCGCGCCAACACCGACGAGTACCGGGCGCTGGAGAACAACCGGCTGACGACGCAGCTCGCCTTCGCGCTCGCCTATCTCGGCGTCACGCTGATCGTGGTGCTGTCGGCGATCTGGACCGGCATCGCGCTCGCCGACCGGCTGGTGCGGCCGATCCGCCAGCTGATCGGCGCGGCCGACGAGGTCGCGACCGGCAATCTCGACGTCGCCGTGCCGGTGCGGGCGTCCGACGGCGACGTCGGCTCGCTCGCCGACACCTTCAACAAGATGATCCTCGAGCTGAAATCGCAGCGCAACGAGCTCATCACCGCCAAGGACGTGATCGACGAGCGGCGGCGCTTCTCCGAGGCGGTGCTGTCCGGCGTCACCGCAGGCGTCATCGGCATCGACCGCGACGGCACCATCACCATCGTCAACCGCTCGGCCGAGCGCATGCTGTCGATCCGCTCGGACGCGGTGCTCGGCCGGCGGCTGTCGGAGGTACTGCCGCATGTCGGTCGCGTGTTCGAGATCGCGCGCCAGTCCGGCCGTGCCATCCACCGCGAGCAGACGACGTTCTTCCGCGGCGGCGCGGAACGCACCTTCGACGTGCAGGTGACGCTCGAGGAAGCGGGCGTCGGCGACGGGACCGCCTCCTACGTCGTCACCGTCGACGACATCACCGACCTGGTTTCGGCGCAGCGCTCGTCGGCCTGGGCGGACGTCGCGCGCCGCATCGCCCACGAGATCAAGAACCCGCTGACGCCAATCCAGCTTTCCGCCGAGCGCATCCGCAGGCGCTTCGGCTCGGTCATCACCGAGGACCGCGAGGTCTTCGACCAGTGCACGCAGACCATCATCCGCCAGGTCGGCGACATCGGCCGCATGGTCGACGAGTTCTCGGCCTTCGCCCGCATGCCCAAGCCCGACATGCAGGCGATCGACCTGCGCGAGCCGCTGCGCGAGGCGTCGTTCCTGGTCGAGGTCAGCCGCGCCGACATCGCCTTCACGCGCGATTTCGGCAACGAGCCGCTGACGGGGACCTTCGATGCGCGGCTGCTGTCGCAGGCGTTCGGCAACCTCATCAAGAACGCGGCCGAGGCCATCGAGGCGGCCGAGCGCGAGGGCGGCGAGAAGGGCGCGATCCTCGTGCGCGCCGCCCGCACGCGCGAAGGCATCGTCGTGGACGTGATCGACAACGGCAAGGGCCTGCCGCGCGAGAACAGGCAACGGCTGCTCGAACCCTATACGACGACCCGCGAGAAGGGCACCGGGCTCGGGCTTGCCATCGTGAAGAAGATCGTCGAGGACCATGGCGGCCGGCTGGAGCTGCACGATGCGCCGGCCGACTTCCATGGCGGGCGAGGGGCCATGATCCGCATCGTTCTGCCGGCGACGCAGGCTGGTGCTGCGGGCGAAGGGAAGACTGAAAAGGTTAAAAATGGCGTCTGACATTCTTATCGTCGATGACGAGGAGGACATTCGCGAACTGGTCGCCGGCATCCTCGGCGACGAAGGCCACGAGACGCGCACCGCGCACGATGCCGACAGCGCGCTGGCTGCGATCTCCGAGCGCGTGCCCCGGCTCGTCTTCCTCGACATCTGGCTGCAGGGCTCGCGCCTCGACGGCCTCGAATTGCTCGACGAGATCAAGAAGCTGCACCCCGGCCTGCCCGTGGTGATGATCTCCGGCCACGGCACCATCGAGACCGCCGTCTCGGCCATCCGGCGCGGCGCCTACGACTTCATCGAGAAGCCGTTCAAGGCCGATCGCCTGATCCTGATCGCCGAGCGGGCGCTGGAGACGTCGAAGCTCCGGCGCGAATTGTCGGACCTGAAGAAGCGCAGCGGCGAGACCTACGACCTGATCGGCAATTCGGCGGCGATGAACCAGCTTCGCCAGACCATCGAGCGCGTCGCGCCGACCAACAGCCGCATCATGATGATCGGGCCGTCCGGCTCCGGCAAGGAGCTCGCCGCCCGCGCCATCCACGCGCTTTCGGCACGGCGCACCGGCCCCTTCGTCACCGTCAGCGCCGCCTCGATCACGCCCGAGCGCATGGAGATCGAGCTGTTCGGCACCGAAGGCAATGGCGGCGAGCGCAAGGTCGGCGCGCTGGAGGAGGCGCATCGCGGCATCCTCTACATCGACGAGGTCGCCGACATGCCGCGCGAGACGCAGGGCAAGATCCTGCGCGTGCTGGTCGACCAGCAGTTCGAGCGCGTCGGCGGCTCGCGCCGCGTCAAGGTCGACGTGCGCATCATCTCGTCCACGGCGCAGAACATCGAGACGCTGATCCGGCAGGGCCGCTTCCGCGAGGACCTCTACCACCGCCTCGCCGTGGTTCCGGTCGTCGTCCCCGGCCTCTCCGAGCGGCGCGAGGACATTCCCTATCTGGTCGATCACTTCATGCGCCAGATCGCCAGCCAGGCCGGCATCAGGATGCGCCGCATCGGCGACGACGCGCTCGCCGTGCTTCAGGCCCACAACTGGCCGGGCAATGTGCGGCAGCTCAAGAACAACATCGAACGCCTGATGATCCTCGCCCGCGGCGAGGACGTCGACACGCCGATCACCGCCGACCTCCTGCCGCAGGAGATCGGCGACGTCATGCCGCGCGCGCCCAACCAGTCGGACCAGCACATCATGGCGCTGCCTCTGCGCGAGGCGCGCGAGCTGTTCGAGAAGGAATACCTCCTCGCCCAGATCAACCGCTTCGGCGGCAACATCTCCCGCACGGCCGAGTTCATCGGCATGGAGCGCTCCGCGCTTCATCGCAAGCTGAAGTCGCTCGGCGTGTAGGGGAGCGGCCATGCGCGTCATCATCTGCGGTGCGGGTCAGGTCGGCTACGGCATCGCCGAAAAGCTCGCCTCGGAGAAGAACGACGTCTCCGTCATCGACGTGTCGCCCGAGCTGATCCGCAACGTGCGCGACACGCTCGACGTGCGCGGCTTCGTCGGCCACGGCTCGCATCCGGGCGTGCTGGAGGCCGCGGGCGCGGAGTCGGCCGACATGATCATCGCCGTGACGCTGCACGACGAGGTCAACATGGTCGCCTGCCAGGTCGCGCATTCGCTGTTCAACGTGCCGACGAAGATCGCGCGCATCCGCTCGCAGTCCTACCTGCAGCCTCACTACATGGACCTGTTCTCGCGCGACCACATGCCTATCGACGTCATCATCTCGCCCGAGCTCGAGGTGGCCGAGATGGTGCTGAAGCGCATCGCCATGCCGGGCGCGACCGACGTCGTGGCCTTCGGCGAAGGCAAGATCGCCATGGTCGCCATCGAGTGCATGGAGGAATGCCCGATCGTCGACACGCCGCTGTCGCAGCTGACGGAGCTGTTCCCCGACCTGAACGCCACCGTGGTCGGCGTCTCCCGCGGCGGCCGGCTGTTCGTGCCGCGCTCGGTCGACCAGCTGCTGGCGGGCGACCTCGTCTATGTCGTCGCGGCGCGGGAGCATGTGCGGCGCACGCTCGGCCTCTTCGGCCATGACGAGCAGGAGGCGACCCGCATCGTCATCGCCGGCGGCGGCAATATCGGCCTCTACGTCGCCCGCACCATCGAGGGCCGCAAGGGCCGCACGCGCGTCAAGATCATCGAGGCGGGCAGGGAGCGCGCCTCGGCCATCGCCGACGAACTGAACCGCACGGTCGTGCTCCAGGGCAGCGCGCTCGACCAGAAGCTCCTGATGGAGGCCGGCATCGACGAGGCCGACCTGATGATCGCGCTGACCAATGACGATCAGGTCAACATCCTGTCGGGCGTCATGGCCAAGCGGCTGGGCTGCAAGGCCAACATGGCGCTCCTCAACAACCCCGCCTATCACGAGTTCACCGGCATGCTCGGCATCGACGCCTTCGTCAATCCGCGCACGGTGACGATCTCGCGCATCCTCCAGCACGTCCGGCGCGGGCGCATCCGCGCCGTGCATTCGGTGCAGCAGGGCGCAGCCGAGGTCATCGAGGCGGAGGCGCTGGAGACCTCGCCGCTGGTCGGCCAGCCGCTGCGCGAGCTCGACCTGCCCGAGGGCATGCGCTTCGGCGCCATCCTGCGGGGCGGCGTCGTGCTGAAGCCCGACGGCTCGCTCGCCATCAAGCCGAAGGACCGGGTCGTCATCTTCGCCAAGGCCGGGACGGTGCGCCAGGTCGAGCAGATGTTTCGGGTCAGCCTCGAATTCTTTTGACAGGCCGGCATGCCGGCTGGCATGCGCGGACACGGATCGCGACGAGCCGAGAGGGGACCATGCCGCGCATCGCCTATGTCAACGGGCGCTACCTGCCGCACACGCAGGCGGGCGTGCATGTCGAGGACCGCGGCTACCAGTTCGCCGACGGCGTCTACGAGGTGTGCGAGGTGGCGCGCGGCAACGTCATGGACATGACGCGCCATCTCGACCGGCTCGACCGCTCGCTGTCCGAGCTGCGAATCGCCTGGCCGATGACGCGCCGTGCGCTGCAGACGGTGATGACCGAGGTGGTGCGCCGCAACCGGGTGACGAACGGGCTGGTCTACGTCCAGGTCACGCGCGGCGTCGCGCCTCGCGATCACTACTTTCCGCCCGAAAGCGTCCGCCCGTCGCTGGTGGTCACTGCCAAGCGCACCAATTCCGCCCTGCTGGAGAAGCGGGCGGCCGAAGGCGTCAAGGTCGTCACCGTCCCCGAGAACCGCTGGGAGCGGGTCGACATCAAGACGGTCGGGCTCCTGCCCAACGTGCTCGCCCGCCAGCAGGCGAAGGAAGCCGGCGCCGTCGAGGCGTGGTTCGTCGACAGGGACGGCACGGTCAAGGAGGGCGCGGCGACCAATGCCTGGATCGTGACGCAGGACGGCAGGCTGGTGACGCGCCCGGCCGAGTTCGGCATCCTGCGCGGCGTGACCCGCACCACGGTGATCGACGTGGCGGCGAAGCTGGGCCTCACCGTCGAGGAACGGGGCTTCACCGTCGAGGAAGCCCTGCGGGCGAAGGAAGCCTTCCTCTCGGCCGCCACCACGCTGGTCACGCCCGTCGTGGCCATCGACGGCAGGCCGGTCGGCGGCGGACGGCCGGGAGAAGTCGCGCTTTCGCTGCGCCGGGCGTTTTTTGACGTTGCGGAAAAGACGCCGGCCTGATAACCGCGACCGGGAAGGGCTTGGCGAGTCATGCGCTTGCGCAATGCAGGCGTGACTTTGTGTGTGCTTGACAGGACATGCCCAAATAGGCGCTATTAACCGCACACCGTTGGGATCGGGGAAAGACAAGAAAAATGGCGGAACGGACGCAAAATCTCCAGGACGTGTTCCTGAACTCGGTTCGCAAGAGCAAGAACCCTCTGACGATCTTCCTCGTCAACGGCGTCAAGCTGACCGGCGTTGTGACCTCTTTCGACAATTTCTGCGTCCTCCTGCGCCGCGACGGTCATTCGCAGCTCGTCTACAAGCATGCGATCTCGACCATCATGCCGAGCCAGCCGGTCCAGCTTTTCGAGTCCGAAGACAAGGACGCCTGATTGACCCGAACCGCAGGGGCAGGGGGCTCTCGACGCCGCCCGCAAGGGCAGGAGAGCGGCTCCGCGCCTGAAGGCGGTCCGGTGTCCGGGGACGGCTCCGTATCCGAAGGCGGAAAGACGGCCCGCGCGGCGATCGTGGTGCCGGTGCTGACGCGCCAGCCGCGCGCGGCGCGCGACGAGGC
>JACZJD010000205.1 GCA_014860725.1 Aquamicrobium sp. | reverse complement strand
AAGCACATGCGCATGGCAGGCTACCCGGCCAAGGTGAAGTCGCTGTCGTGGAGCGCGAAGGGGCGGTGGCTGGCGAGCTCCGGCGCGCCGGCCGCCATCGTCTGGCCGTTCCAGTCGAAGGACGGACCGATCGGCAAGGCCCCGGCCGAGCTCGGCACGCGCGGCGACGCCATGGTCACCTGCGTCGCCTTCCACACCACCGACGAGATCCTCGCCATCGGCTATGCCGACGGCATGGTGCTCGCCGCCCGCGTCGCCGACGCCAGGGAAGTGCTGCTGCGCCGCCCCGGCAAGGGCGCGGTCACGGCGATGAGCTGGGACGGCGAGGGCCGCCGCATCGCCTTCGGCACCGAGGCCGGCGACTGCGGCGTCATCGACGTCGCGGGCTGACCTCTACTCCGCGAAGCAGGCGACGGCGCCGGAGAATTCGGCCGTCGCCGCCTCCCCGCCCGTCGCATGGGTCATGTCGTAGACCGTCACCCTGTAATCGCCGCGATAGCCGCCCTCTCTTTCGTCGAAGGCCGTGTCGAGCGCCGCCTCGACATAGCCGTGCGGGGCATCGCCCTCCCGCTCGCGATAGAGCCTGAGCTTCAGTGCCTCGCCGTCGAACCAGTATTGCGCGACATGCTCGCGGCCGAATGCGGCGATCCGCAGATCGTCCTCGATCTCCTCCGCGCGCAGCTCGACCTTGCCCGAGAAGCTGAACAGCGCGCTTCCCATGCCGCGCGTCACGCCGCCCTCGATCGACAGCGCCGCGGCCTCGTCGTCGGCCGCGCAGGAAATTGCGCCGGACGCGAAGGCGCCTTCCACGGACACCGCACACAGCAGCAGACAGACCGCAACACGCATCGCACGTCTCCTCTCCCAAAATCGCCGGCAAACGGCATCAACCTTGTTTGTGCAGCCCGGTTGCGGCGCCTTCACGGCGGCGCTAGAGCAGTTCAGGAAAAGTGCGAAGCGGTTTTCCGCCCGGAATTGCGGGAAAACAAGGGGATAGAGCGTTTCCCGTCTCCATGGAACGGTGAAGCGGCCGGGCGAAATCCTGCACGAGCGGAGATGAGGGGCGTGGACGGGCGGAACGAGCGGGACGGAACGGCGATCGGCGGCGTGCCGCTTGGGCGCATCGCGGCGTTCCGCGCGCGCGAGGCCGAAACCTATCTGCGCGCGCGGCCGCGCTCCCACCAGAAGATGGCTGGCGGCGCGGAAGGTTTTGTCGGCGGCGTGCCGATGCACTGGATGCGCGACTGGCCGATGCCGTTTCCCTTCGTGGTCGAAAAGGCGAAGGGCGCGACCATCACCGATATCGACGGCAACGAACTCGCCGATTTCTGCCTCGGCGACACCGGCTCGATGTTCGGCCACTCGCCCGCGCCGGTGGCGAAGGCGATCCGCCGCCAGGCCCGTCACGGCCTCACCTATATGCTGCCGAGCGAGGATGCACTGGAGGTCGGACGGCTGCTGAAGGAACGCTTCGGCCTGCCGCTGTGGCAGATCGCCACCACCGCCACCGACGCCAACCGCTTCGCGCTGCGCGTCGCCCGCTCCGTCACCGGCCGCGACACGATCCTCGTCTTCAACGGCTGCTACCACGGCGCGGTGGACGAGACCATGGTGCGGCTGAAGGACGGCGAACCCGTCAACCGCCCCGGCCTCGCCGGCGAGTTCCGCGATCTCACCCGACGCACCCGCATCGTCGAGTTCAACGACGTCCCGGCGCTCGAGGCCGCGCTCGCCCATGACGATGTCGCCTGCGTCATCACCGAGCCGGTGCTGACCAATTCCTGCATGGTGCTGCCCGAGCCCGGCTTCCATGCAGCTTTGCGCGCGGCCACCCGCCGCCACGGCACGCTGCTGCTGATCGACGAGACCCACACCGTCTCGACCGGCCTCGGCGGCTACAGCCGCGTCCACGGGCTCGAGCCCGACCTGTTCGTGCTCGGCAAGCCCGTCGCCGGCGGCGTGCCCACGAGCGTATGGGGCATGAGCGCCGAGGTGGTCGGGCGCTGGGCCGCCTATCAGGCGGCGAAGGAGCCGGGCTATTCCGGCATGGGCACCACGCTTTCGGCCAACCCGCTCCAGTTCGCGGCCATGCGCGCGACGCTGGAGGAGGTTATGACCGCGGACGCTTATCGCCACATGGAAAGGCTCGCCGCGCGGCTCGAAAGAGGACTTTCGGCCGCCATCGGCCGGCACGGCCTGCCATGGCACGTCGCCCGCGTCGGTGCGCGCGTCGAGTTCATCTGCGCGCCCGGCCCGCTGAAGAACGGCAGCGAGGCGGAGGCCGCCCATGCGCCGGAACTGGAAGCCGCCATCCATGTCGGTCTCGTCAATCGCGGCTGCCTGATCGCGCCGTTCCACAACATGATGCTGGTGTCGCCGGCGACAAGGAAAGGCCAGATCGACCGGCTGGTCGCCGCCTTCGACGCCATCGCAGGAGAGCTTTCCCGATGACGGTTTCCCCCTCCGGCTCGAGCGTCGAGGAGGCGCGCGAATTCCTCTACACCCATGCCGGGATCGAGGCGTTCGACATCGTGCTGATCGACGCCAACGGCATCGGCCGCGGCAAGATCGTCCGCCGCCACGAGCTGCTCGGCCTCTACGAGAACGGCCGCCACCTGCCGATCTCGATCCTCGGCCTCGACATCACCGGCGAGGACGTGCACGAGACCGGGCTGATCTGGGACACCGGCGACGGCGACCTGCGCGCCTGGCCCATCCCCGGCACGCTCAAGCCGCTCCACGGCACCAACCCGCCGCGCGGCCAGGTGCTGATGTCGATGTACGGCCTCGACGGGCAGCCGATGGGCAGCGACCCGCGCCATGCGCTGAAGCGGCAGGCCGACGCCTTCGCCGCGCGCGGGCTCTGTCCGGCCGGCGCCTTCGAGCTGGAGTTCTTCCTGCTCGCCAATGAGCGCGACGGCGAGGGCCGCGTGCAGCCGGCGCGCGCCGTGCTCGACGGGCGGGCGAGCGGCAAGACCGAGGTCTATTCGGTCGATCACCTCCACGGCATGGAGCCGCTGTTCTCCGACATCTACAAGGCCGCGGAAGCGCAGGGGATTCCGGCCGAGACCGTGATCTCCGAATACGCGCCCGGCCAGTACGAGCTGACGCTCGACTACCGCTCCGACGTGATGCGCGCGGCCGACGACCTGATCATGCTCAAGCGGCTGGTGCGCATGCAGGCGCGCCGCCACAGCGTCACCGCCTGCTTCATGGCCAAGCCCATCGAGCGCTATGCCGGCTCGGGCATGCACTTCCACGTCTCGCTGCAGGCCGGCGACGGCGGCAACGTCTTCGCCGAGGAGCGCGACGGCGAGTGGAAGCCCGAGCTCCTGCATGCGCTCGGCGGGCTCGCCGCGACCATGGGACAGTCGATGCTGGTCTTCGCCCCGCACGCCAATTCCTGGCGGCGCTTCGTCTCGCAGTCCTATGCGCCGGTCGCGCCGACATGGGGCGTCAACAACCGCTCGGTGGCGCTGCGCGTGCCGGCCGGGCCGAAGGCCGCGCGCCGCATCGAGCA
>JACZJD010000204.1 GCA_014860725.1 Aquamicrobium sp. | reverse complement strand
ATCTCGGCCACCTGCTTCGGGTCGACGAACATGCCCTTGACCTTGGTGCGCTGGTCGGCGCGGCCCATCCAGCCCTTGATGCGCTGGCCGGTGCGGCCGCAGGGCGACAGGCCGGGCAGGATCGCGGAGAGGTCGCCGGTGCCGACGCGCACCAGCGGATAGGCGGGATTGAGGCCGGTGACGACGACCTCGCCGACCTCGCCCTCCGGCACCGGGTCGCCGGTGCCGGGGCGCACGATCTCCAGAATGAGGTTCTCGTTGACGATCAGGCCGGGATTGGGCGCGCCGTCTTCGGCCGCGCTCTCATAGGCGATGACGCCGAACTCCGCCGTGGCGTAGCACTGGTAGACCCTGACGCCGCGCGCGAAATATTCCGCCCGCAGCGACGGGAACAGCGCGCCGCCCGACACCACCCCGTAGCGGAAGGAGGTGAGGTCCTTCTTCATCTCGTCGGCGCGGTCGAGGATGGCCTTGAGGAAATCCGGCGTGCCGGCATAGACGGAGGGCCTGAGCGCGGCGGCGGCCTCGACCTGCATCTCGGTGTTGCCGGTGCCGGCCGGGAACACCGCGCAGCCCAGCGCCCGCGCGCCATGGTCGAGCATGAAGCCGCCGGGTGTCATGTGATAGGAGAAGGCGTTGTGGACGATGTCGCCGGGCCGCACGCCGGCGGCAAAGAAGGCGCGGGCCGACTGCGCCGGATCGGCTGCCAGCCCCTGCGGCTCCCAGATCGGGCCGGGCGACATGAAGATACGGCCGCCATTGACATGGGCAGGATTGGCGAAGCCGCCGAAGGGCGGGTTCTGCGCCTGCATCTCCATCAGCTCGGCCTTGTGCAGCACCGGCAGCCGGGCGAGCGCCTGCCGCGACGTCAGCGTCGCCGGATCGACGCCGTCGAGCCAGCGCCCGAGACCGGGCGTCTCGCGCATGGCCGTGGCGAGGAAGCCGGGAAGACGCGAGAAAAGGTCGGCTTCGCGCGCTTCGGGCGCGCGCCGCTCGAGATCATCGAAAAAGGCGGCCATCGTTCCTCCCCAGCGTCCTGCCCCTTGGGCCTTTGCGGCCTCTCAACGGCCCCTTATCGCAGGCGCCCCGTGCGGCGCGCAAGCCTTCAGGCGACGGTCGTCAGGAGACGCCGCTGGCGCGCCGGACCAGCGAGAACTGCGAGCCGGCCGAACTGGTGCAGTTGAGCTGCGTCTGCGTGACCATGGCGCAGTTGACCTGGGTGGTCGACTGGCGGATCAGCGAGGTGACGGAGATGGCGACGCTCGACGGCCCGGTCTGGGTGTAGTTGCCCTCGGCGAGCTTGTTGCCCGTGTCGGTGGCCAGCGTCTCGAAATAGCCGTTGGTGAAGCGGGAGATCGCCACCCCGTCCGTGCTCATCCAGTCGCCGTCGAAGCTGCTCGACGGCGGCGGCGTACCGGCGATCGGCCCGCCGGAACGCGGCGGACCTCCGACGCCCTGGCAGCCTGCCAGAGCCAGAGCGACCGCCACAGCGCCGGCCGCGCGAAACTTGCCCGCATTCATCATGCCGATTGTCCTCTTTCGGTACGACTTCTTTTTCAATCGCCGGTTTTAGGGGCGAAAGCAAGGTTGCCGGCTTGCGACCGGCACAGGGAAACGCTCAGCGAACGAGAATGTTGCGGAACTGCCAGGGGTCCCGTTCGTCGATGTCCTCGGGGAACAGGCCCGGCCGCCCGGCGAGCGGCGTCCAGTCCGTGTAGTAGCCCTTCACCGGGCCGAGATAGGGCATCTGGACCTCGAGGCAACGGCGATAGTCGATCTCGTCGGTGTCGACGATGCCGGCCTCCGGGTTCTCGAGCGCCCAGACCATGCCGGCGAGCACGGCCGACGAGACCTGAAGGCCGGTGGCGTTCTGCCACGGCGCGAGCCGGCGTGCCTCCTCCAGCGAAAGCTGCGAGCCGTACCAGTAGGCGTTCCTGCCGTGGCCGTAGAGCAGCACGCCGAGCTCGTCGGCGCCGTCGAGCAGCTCGTCCTCGCCCAGCACGTGCTGGACGGGTTGCGCCTTGCCGGCGGCGCCGAACAACTCGTGCAGCGACAGCACGGCGTCGTTGCAGGGGTGATAGGCGTAGTGGCACGTCGGGCGGTAGACCACGGCGCCCTGCGCATCGCGCACGGTGTAGTAGTCGGCGATCGAGATCGCCTCGTTGTGCGTCACCAGGAAGCCGTATTGCGGCCCGGGCGTCGGGCACCAGGTGCGCACCCGCGTGTTCGCGCCCGGCTGCTCCAGCCAGATCGCGGCCTTGCAGCCCTCCGCATGGTCGCGCGCGTTCGCCGGCCGCCACGTCTCGTGGGTGCCCCAGCCGAGCTCGGCCGGCTGCAGGCCCTCGGCGATAAAGCCTTCGACCGACCAGGTGTTCCAGAAGGTGTTGAACGGCTTCGGCGCCTTGGCGCGCTGCGTGTCGCGCTCGGCGACGTGGACGCCCTTGACGCCCACGGCCTGCATCAGCTTCGCCCAGCCGTCGCGGTCGCCGGTCGCCGGCTCCGCTGTGTCGAGGCCGAGCGCCGCGGCGAGATCGACCAGCGCCTTCTTGACGAACCACGACACCATGCCGGGATTGGCGCCGCAGCAGGAGACGGCGGTGGTGCCGCCGGGGTTGGCGTGTTTCTCGCGGCGGACGGTCTCGCGCAGCGCGTAGTTGGTGCGCGCGGCGTTGTCGGCCTCCTCGTCGAAATAGAAGCCGAGCCACGGCTCGACCACGGTGTCGATGTAGAGCACGCCGAGCTCGCGCGTCAGCCGCATCAGGTCGAGCGAGCAGGTGTCCACGGAAAGGTTGACGCAGAAGCCCTGTCCGCCGCCTTCGGTCAGCAGCGGCGTCAGGAGCTCGCGATAGTTGTCCTTCGTCACAGCCGCCTCGACGAAGCGGTAGCCGCGTTCCTCGACGAATGCCCGTGCCTCCCCGCGCGGCTCGACCACGGTGAGGCGCGCCCGGTCGAAGCGGAAATGCCGCTCGATCAGCGGCAGCGTGCCGCGGCCGATGGAGCCGAAGCCGATCATCACGATCGGACCGGTGATCTCCCCGTGGACGGGAAAGGCGGTATCGGCCATGTCGGACTCCGGTGTCGGTGGCGGGAGGGCGATGGCGGCGCTAAACCACAGATGGCCGGCCCGATCAACACTTGGCGGTCATCGGCCGGCAAGCGCCTGCAGCGCCGCCACGAGGCGGTCGCGGTCGGCGGCGAGGCCCTTGTAGTCGATCTGCGCGACATCGAGCGCGGCGAGCTGGCCGGCGAAGGCGGCGGCGAGGCGGGCGCGATCCGGGTGGGCGGCGAGCTTCGCCATCGGGTCGAGATGGATGCGGATGGTGAACAGGATGTCGCCCGAGCGCGGCAGGCGGCGCAGCGTCTGGCGCTCGACGCGGATGAAGGCCGCGGCCACCGGGTCGTCGCTTCTGAAGCGGCTCGGCCGCGCCGCGGCGCGCGTGTCGCGCTCCAGATCGGAAAGCGGATGGTAGAGCGCGGGGTTGTCCTGCAGCGACCAGTTGGCGCGCTCGACCGGGCGGTCGACGGCGAGATTGTCGAAGATGCGCCCGATCACGGTGTCGTTGCGCGTTCCCGGGCCGAAGCCCGGCACCGGGATGTGGATGTCGCGGAGCGGCCGGCCGAACTTTTCCGCGAGCGACCACGAGGAGGGGAAGCACAGCGAGGCGGCGGCGAGCCGCCAGCCGTCCTCGCCGCGGCGCATCAGCACGAGATCTTCCTGCACCATCAGCGACGCGGTCTTCAGCGGCGGCGCGTCCGCCGCGCCGTCGGGGCGGGGCAGCGCCGGGGCATGCTCCTCCAGCCAGCCCCGGATCAGGTCCAGCACCTCGCGCTGAGCCTCGCGTGTGTCCGCCTCCTCGGCGAAGACGTCGGCCGGACGTTCCGCGAACAGGCGGCGCTTCTCGGCAAGGTAGGGCATGTGGAGCGCGTCGATCTCGAGCCATTCAGTAAGATCGAGCGGCTTCAGCCCGATGGTGAAAGGCGTCGCCGAGCCGTCATAGGGCGTGTGGGCGAGGGGCGTATGGGAAAGGCTCACGCCGCACCCTCCGGCGACAGCCGGGCCTCGATCAGCCCGCGCAGCGAGTTGCCGACGAAGATGCGGCCGGCGTCGCCGAGGTCTTCCGGCCGCAGGGTGCGCTCCTCCGCCTTGCCCTGCCCGATCAGCTCGGCGCGCAGGACGCCGGCGAGCAGCCCGCATGCGAGCGGCGGCGTCGCGAGCAGCCCGTATCCGGTCTCGACGAAGAGGCTGGTGATCGTGCCTTCGCAAAGCTCGCCCTTCTCGTTGAGAAGCAGCACCTCGTCCGCCTGATGCGGCGAGAACTCCGCCCACGCCGCCTCGTAGGCGTCGCGGCGGGAGGTCTTGTGACGCAGGAGCGGGTCGGAGGAGGACAGGCGCGTCGCGGCGATCCGCAGGCGCCAGACCGTTCCGGGGGCGAGCGGCGCGAAGGGCTTCGCCTCGACCGTCACCTTCCCGTCCCGTTCGAGCGCGAGCCGTACCCGCATCGCGGCCATCGCGCCCTCGAGCGCGGCGGCGACGCGGAGGTTGACCTCCTCCGGTGCGAGGGAGAAGCCGAGCTCGCGCGCCGAGCCGCCGAGCCGCGCAAAATGCAGGTCGCGTCGCAGGAGGCCCGCACCGGGCTCCCAGCGCATGGTCTCGATCAGGCGGAGGCCGGCATCTGCCCCGTCGCGAAGCGTCCCTTCAGCAGGCATTCGGCATATTCTCCCTCGGCCGTCGAATCGAACACCACCCCGCCGCCGACATTGAAGACCGCGCGGCCGCCGGGAAAAAGCGAAATCGTGCGGATCGCCACGTTGAAGCGCATGCCGCCATGCGGCGCGATCCAGCCGACCGCCCCGCAATAGACGTCGCGCGGCGTGTCCTCCAGCGCGCGCAGGATCTTCATCGCGCTGATCTTCGGCGCGCCGGTGATCGAGCCGCACGGGAAAAGCGCCGCGAGAATGTCGCGGAAGGCGAGCCCTTCGAGCAGGCGGGCGCGCACGAGGCTGACCATCTGGTGGACGGTGGCGTAGCTTTCGATGCGGAAGAGCTCGGGCACGTCGAGCGTGCCGACCTCGCTGATGCGCGAGATGTCGTTGCGCAGGAGGTCGACGATCATGCGGTTCTCGGCCTGGTTCTTCGGGTCGTTGCGCAGGAACTCGCGCAGCGCCTCGTCCTCCCCGGGCGTGCTGCCGCGCGGCGCGGTGCCCTTCATCGGCAGGGTCTCGATCCACCGGTCGCGCGACACCGAGAAGAAGAGCTCCGGCGAGCGCGACAGCACCACCGGCCCATCGAGGTCGATGAAGGCGGAATGGCGCACCGGCTGGCGCCGCCGGAGCGCGGCGAACAGCGCCAGCGGATCGCCGTCCCACGCCGCCTCGACCGGGAAGGTGAGGTTCGCCTGGTAGCAGTCGCCCGCGCGCAGGTGGCGATGGAGCCGCTCGAAGCGTTGCGCATACTGCGCCTGCGACCACGCCGCGCGCGCGTCGTGGATCGCGGCGTTGGTCGGCTTATCCGGCACGGATGCGTCGGCCGGCCCGTCGAAGACGCCGAAGCACAGGAGCGGCGCGCGCCGGCCGCCCGGCAGCGAGGAAACCAGCGCCGGATCGAGCAGGTATCCCGCCTCGTAGGAGAGGTAGCCGGCGAGCCATTTCCCGGACCGGCGCGCTTCCTCGACCCTGTCCAGTGCCGGCAGGAAGTCCTCCGCCTCCCGGGCGACGACGATCTCGCGCGGCTCCGCGAACGTCACCTCCTCGCCTTCCAGGTCGTTCCGGAAGCAGGCGATGGACCGTCTCGGGTGCATGGGGGCGTCGGGTCCGGCTCTACCCGGCCTGCCTGTCCATCGCCTCCAGCTCGTCGATCAGGCTTTCGATCAGCGACAGGCCCTTCGCCCAGAACGAGGGATCGGACGCGTCGAGGCCGAACGGCGCCAGCAGCTCCGAATGGTGCTTGGTGCCGCCGGCTTCCAGCATGGCGAAATACTTGTCCTGGAAGCCGGTCTCGGCCTGCCGGTAGACGGCATAGAGCGAGTTCACGAGGCAGTCGCCGAAGGCGTAGGCGTAGACGTAGAACGGCGAGTGGATGAAATGGGGGATGTAGGCCCAGAAGGTCTCGTAGCCCTCGCGCAGCGTGATCGCCGGGCCGAGGCTTTCTCCCTGCACCGACAGCCACAGCTCGCCGATGCGCCCGGCGGTCAGCTCTCCCTTGCGGCGCTCGGTGTGCACCTTGCGCTCGAACTCGTAGAAGGCGATCTGGCGCACCACCGTGTTGATCATGTCCTCGACCTTCTGGGCGAGCATGGCCTTGCGCTCGCGCGGCTCGCTGGTGCGGTCGAGCAGCGAACGGAAGGTCAGCATCTCGCCGAACACCGAGGCGGTCTCGGCGAGCGTCAGCGGCGTCGAGGCCATCAGCGCGCCCTGCGGCCCGGCCAGCACCTGATGCACGCCATGGCCGAGCTCGTGCGCGAGCGTCATCACGTCGCGCGGCTTGCCCTGATAGTTGAGGAGCACGTAAGGGTGCGCCGAAGGCACGGTCGGGTGGGCGAAGGCGCCGGGCGCCTTGCCGGGCCGCACCGGCGCGTCGATCCAGCTCCGCTCGAAGAAGCGGCCGGCGATCTCGGCCATGCGCGGGTCGAAGCGGCCATAGGCGGAAAGCACGGTCTCGCGCGCCTCGTTCCAGCCGATCTTGGCCTGCGGCGTCTCGGGCAGCGGCGCGTTGCGGTCCCAGTGGCTCATCGTCTCCATGCCGAGCCACCGCGCCTTCATGGCGTAGTAGCGGTGCGACAGGCGCGGATAGGCCGCCTTCACCGCGGCGGCGAGCGCATCGACCACCTCGCGCTCGACGCGGTTCGCCAGATGCCGCGAATCGGCGATGTCGGCGAAGCCGCGCCAGCGGTCGGAAATCTCCTTGTCCTTGGCCAGCGTGTTGGTGATGAGCGTGAAGGTGCGCAGGTTCTCGCGGAAGGTCCTGGCCAGCGCCTCGGCGGCGCGCTGCCGCACCGCGGGGTCGGGGTCCTGCAGGCCGTTCAGCGTCGGCTCCAGCGTCAGGCTCTCGCCGCCGACGTCGAAGCGCAGCGCCGTCATCGTCTCGTCGAACAGCCGGTTCCAGGCTGCGCGGCCG
>JACZJD010000203.1 GCA_014860725.1 Aquamicrobium sp. | reverse complement strand
GGGAAATAGGACCGGTAGCGGGCGGGGTCACGCGTCAGCAGGCGGTGCCCGCCCGCCAGCGCGTGCGCGCCGATGAGGAAGTCCGGCAGCGTGCGCTGCCGTTCGCCCCCGCGTTGCCGGTAAAGGCCGTGCGCCAGGCCGGCGCGATAGGCGGCGCGGAACGGAAAGTCCTCGCGCCGCGGCTTCAGCCAGGCGAAGGCCTCGACCATCTCCGCCTCGGCGAACTGCGGATGCGCGAGTTCCGACCAGACCACGGCGCTGAACACGATGGCGCCGGCTTCGTAGCATGCCTCGAGCGCGGAGATGGACCATTCCCGCGAGGGAAGGGTGGCCGGGCCGAGGATGTCGATCAGCACATTGCTGTCAATCATTGTCGAGATCGTCACGAGGCCCCCTCAGCCAGTCGACATAGGCTTTTCCATCCATGCCGCGGAAGTCGGCCCTCCCGGCAACGCTGCTGGCCCAGTCACGAAAAGTCGACATTCCGGATGCCGGCGCGTCGCTGCGGGCGCGCAGCACGATCACGCCCTGCCTGTCCTCGAACTCGACTTCGGAACCCGCGCCGATCCGCAGCTTGTCCCTGATCTCCTTCGGGATCGTCACCTGCCCCTTGGTCGTCACGCGCATGGTAATACCTCTTAAGTAATACCTACGGCCGACTCCGGAACAAGTCAAGAACATGATGACCAGCCGGAGCGCCGGGCCGCGCCGCCGTTCACCCGGCCATCGCCGCCGCCATGCGCCCGACCGCGCTCTGCCGGTGGTGGGCGTGGCAGATGGCGATCGCCAGCGCGTCGGCGGCGTCCGCCGTGTCGGCGGTGGATTTCGGCAGCAGCACCTTCACCATCATCTGGATCTGCTTCTTGTCGCCGTGGCCGACGCCGATGACGGTCTTCTTCACCGCATTCGGCGCGTATTCGGCGACGGCGAGCCCGGCGCGCGCCGGCACCAGCATGGCGATCCCGCGCGCCTGGCCGAGCTTCAGCGTCGCGGAGGCGTCCTTGTTGACGAAGGTCGCCTCCACCGCCGCCTCCTCGGGCCGGTGCGCCTCGAGCACGGCCACCAGCCCATCGTGCAGCTGGCAGAGCCGGTCGGCGAGCGCCGCCGTCTCGTCGGAACGCACCGTGCCCGCGGCGACGAAGCGGAGCGCGTTGCCATCGACGTCGACGATGCCCCATCCGGTACGCCGGAGGCCGGGATCGATGCCCAGGATGCGAATCGTCTTTGCCATCGCGCCACTCTATTGCCTGGCGCCCGGCTTGCCAGAGGAAAGTGAACAAAAGGAAAACATCTGCACCGATCGCTGGCCGCCGCTGGCGCTATGGAAAGGCCGGCGCCGCGGCGGAAGTGGCTGCATGATGTTTCCCGCGTTCGACGCCACCCTCGCCGCGCTCCTCGCAACCGTGCTCGTCGCCGGGCTGGCAAAGGGCTTGTCGGGCTTCGGCTCCGGCATGATCGTCGCGCCCGTCGCCGGGGCGCTATACGGTCCCAAGGCAGCGCTGGTTATCGTCGTGCTTGTCGACTCCCTGCCGACCGTGCCGATCACCATCCCCGCGCTGCCACTGGCACGCTGGCGCGAGGTGCTTCCGGTGACGGCGGGATTGCTCTTCTTCTTCCCCGCCGGCATCTACGTGCTGACCCACGGCGACACGCAGACGCTGCGCTGGACGATCTCGATCGCCGTGCTCGCCTGCGCCGCGACGCTGATGTCGGGCTATCGTTACCGCGGCCCGCGCAACGCCGCCGTCTCG
>JACZJD010000202.1 GCA_014860725.1 Aquamicrobium sp. | reverse complement strand
GGCGATGGGCATGCCGGACCGGCACGGCTGCCCGGAAATCCTCGACGCCATCGCGAAGGTCGCCGCGGCGGCGAGGCGCCACGGCAAGATCCTCGGCGTCGGCGGAGATCGCGATCCGGCCCGTCGGGCGCGCTACATCCGCGAGGGCGCGCGATTCATGACCACCGAGACCGACATCGGTCTTCTGCTCAAGGCGGCGGGCGCCGCCGTGGAGCAGATCCGTGCGATGCCGGTGTGAGCCATGGAAACGGCGTCGGGCGCGTGCGGAAACCGGACACCATGGCGCGCGGCGCGCAGCACGCGGCCGTGCATGGTCTGCGATGCCCGCCCCGGCCCCGTTGATTTTTACCTACTGACAAGTAGATTACCTTCTGGTAGGAATAATCCGGCGACAACCAATAGGACGCGGGACATGGAAAAGCAGATGGCGGATGCGGCCGGCCGGCCATCGCCGTGGCCGAGCGCGCAGGAGCGCGTCCGCATGCGCGACGAGAAGCGCGAGGCGCTGCTCCACGCCGCCGTGCGCTCGTTCAACGAGCACGGGTTCCACGCCACCTCGCTCGACGAGGTGGCGGCGTCGCTGAATGTGAGCAAGCCGACCATCTACTACTACCTCGGCAACAAGGACGAGATTCTGTTCGAGTGCGTCAGGAGGGGGCTGGAGAGCATCCGCGAGGCCGCCGAGGCGGTGGAACGGGCAGGGGGTTCCGGCATGGAGCGGCTGCATGCGCTGATGCAGGACTATGCCGTCATCATGACCCGGGATTTCGGCATGTGCGTCACGCGCACCGCCGACCACGAGCTGTCCGCCGAGAGCCGGACGAAGTTCCGCGCGCTGAAGCGCGAGATCGACGGCACGGTGCGCCGCGTGATCGAGCAGGGCATGGCCGACGGCTCCATCGCGCGCGGCGATCCGACGATGATGACGTTTACGGTGACGGGGGCGCTCAACTGGATCGCCCGCTGGTACGACCCGGCCGGGCCGATGACGGCACAGGCCGTCGCCCGCTCCTGCGTCGAGACGCTCGTCAACGGGCTCGCCCCGCGGCCGGAACAGAAGCGAAAGGAGCGATAGATGACGTTGCCGGCGAGCCTGGAGAAGAGGTTGCGACTGCCCGCGATCGCGGCGCCCATGTTCCTGACGTCGGGCCCCGACCTCGTCGTCGAGGTCTGCCGCTCGGGCCTGATCGGGACGTTCCCGGCGCTCAACCAGCGGACGACGGAGGGCTTCGTCGCATGGCTGGGAGAGATCGAGCAGCGCCTGTCCGCCTTTCCGGATGCGGCCCCCTATGGCGTCAACCTCATCGTCCACCGCTCGAATCCGCGCCTCGAGGCGGACCTTGCCGAGGTGGTGCGGCACAAGGTGCCGCTGGTCATCACCTCGCTCGGGGCCGTCCGCGACGTGGTGGACGCCGTCCATTCCTACGGCGGCCTGGTGTTCCACGACGTCATCAACCGCAGGCATGCGGAGAAGGCGGCGCAGGCCGGCGTCGACGGCATCATCGCGGTGAGCGCGGGTGCCGGCGGCCATGCGGGCACGCTGAGCCCGTTCGCGCTTCTGGAGGAAATCCGGTCCTTCTATTCCGGGGCGGTGATCCTGTCGGGCGCCATCAGCACGGGGCGCCACGTCCTCGCCGCGCGCGCCATGGGCGCCGATCTCGCCTATCTCGGCACGCGCTTCATCGCCACGCGGGAGGCGCTGGTCGGCGACGACTACAAGGCGATGCTGGTCGGCGCCAGCGCCGCCGACGTCGTCTACACGCCCAACATCTCCGGCGTCCACGCCAACTTCCTGCGGCCGAGCATCGTCGCGGCCGGCCTCGACCCCGAGAACCTGCCGCCGCACCGGGAACTCGACATGCAGAACGAGGCGAAGGCGTGGAAGCGGATCTGGTCGGCGGGCCATGGCGTCGGCGCCATCCGCGACGTGCCGCCGGCGGCGGAGCTGTGCGAGACGCTCGTCCGCGAGTATCGCGAGGCGCTCGGCCGCCTGTGCGCGGAGGAGGCCGCGGGCCTCGTCTCCCGGACCGCGGAGTGAACGCGATGGCGGAAGGGTCTCCCCCCGTTCTCTACCGCTCCGGCGACGGCGTCGCCGAGATACGCTTCAATCGGCCCCAGCGCCTCAACGCGATCGGCGTCGAGGTCGCCGAGGGCTTCGAGGCGGCGGTGGACCGGGCGCTCGGCGATCCTTCGGTGCGGGTGGTCGTGGTCTCGGCGGAAGGCCGCGCCTTCGTCGCCGGCGGCGACCTGTCGGTCTTCCACGCCAGCGAGGACAAGCCGGCCGCCGCCTCGCGGCTGATCGGGCCGCTGCATCGCGCGATCGCCCGCCTGGCCGATGCGCCCGTCATCACGCTCGGCAGCCTCAAGGGCGCCGTCGCCGGCGCGGGCGTGTCCATCGCGACGAATCTCGATCTCGCGATCGCGGCGCAGGATACGGTCTTCAACCTCGCCTATGCCCGCATCGGCGCCTCGCCCGATTGCGGCGCGTCCTTCTCCCTGCCGCGCCTCGTGGGCCTGCGCCGGGCGCTGGAGATCGCCCTCCTGTCGGAAGACATCGGTGCTGCGGAGGCGCTTGCCCTCGGCCTCGTCAACCGCGTCGTGCCGGCGGCGGAGCTGGAGGCCGAGAC
>JACZJD010000201.1 GCA_014860725.1 Aquamicrobium sp. | reverse complement strand
GGCGAGGAGCACCGTCGCCATCGCAGCCGCCAACGTCGCGGTCGCGCGCGCCGAGCTGGCGCTCCAGCAGGCCGACCTCGCCAAGAGCACCATCCATGCGCCGATCGACGGCATCGTGCTCAGCCGCACGGTCAATCCGGGCCAGACGGTCGCCTCCTCGATGCAGGCGCCCACCCTCTTCGTCATCGCCGAGAATCTGGAGACGATGGAGCTGAAGGCCGCCGTCGACGAGGCCGACATCGGCACGGTCGCCGCCGGCCAGAAGGCGCGCTTCACCGTCGATGCGTTTCCGGGCCGGCAGTTCGACGCCACCATCCGCGACATCTCCTATGCTTCCGTCGTCACCGAGGGCGTCGTCACCTACGAGGCGCGGCTCAACGTCGACAACCAGGAGCTGCTGCTGCGGCCGGGCATGACCGCCACCGTCGACATCGTCACCCGCGAGGCCGAGGACGTGCTGCTGGTGCCGGCCGCCGCCTTCCGCTTCAGCCCGCCGGCCGCCACCACCGGCTCCGGCTGGTCGCTGCAGTCGCTGTTCATGCCGCGCGGGCCGATGGGCATGGGCCGCCGCCCCGCCGCGTCCGGGCGCGGCGAAGGCCGGCCGCTCTACGTGCTGCGCAACGGCCAGCCCGAGGCCGTGCGCGTCGTCACCGGCGCGACCGACGGCACCTCGGTCGAGATCCTGTCCGGCCTGTCGGAGGGCGACGAGGTCATCCTCGGCGTCCGGCAGGCGCAGACGGGCGCGAACGGACGCTGAAGACCATGGCCGGGACCCCGATGATCGCCTTCGAGGACGTCTGGAAGACCTACGGCACAGGCGAAGCCGAGGTGCACGCGCTTGCCGGCGTCGATCTCACCATCGAGCGCGGCGAGTTCGTGGCGATCATGGGGCCGTCCGGCTCGGGCAAGTCGACCGCCATGAACATCATCGGCTGCCTCGACACGCCGACGCGCGGCACCTACCGCTTCTTCGGCGTCGATGCTGGCCGCCTCGACCGCTCGCGCCGCGCCATGCTGCGCAACCGCTACATCGGCTTCGTCTTCCAGGGCTACAACCTCCTGCCGCGCACGACGGCGGCCGAGAATGTCGAGCTGCCTCTCGTCTATCGCGGCGTGCCGGCGCGCGAGCGGCGGCGGCTCGCCCTGGAGGCGCTGGCGCAGGTCGGCCTCATGGGGCGCGAGGGCCATACCCCGGCCGAGCTTTCCGGCGGCCAGCAGCAGCGCGTCGCCATCGCCCGCGCCATCGTCACGCGACCGACCCTGCTCGTCGCCGACGAGCCGACCGGCAACCTCGACACCGCCCGCAGCCACGAGATCATGGACCTCCTCGCCCAGCTCAACGACGAGCAGGGGCTGAGCATCGCCATGGTGACGCACGAGGCCGACATCGCCGCCTATGCCGGGCGCACCATCGGCTTCCTCGACGGCCGCATCGCCTCCGACACGCTGAACCTGGAGGCGGCCTGATGCTTTGGGAAACGGTGAGGCTCGCCCTGCGCTCGGTGCGGCGCAACGCGCTGCGCTCGTTCCTGACGCTGCTCGGCATCGTCATCGGCGTCGCCGCCGTCATCGCCATGATCACCATCGGCTCCGGCACCACGGAGAAGGTGCGCGAGGACATCGCCAAGCTCGGCAGCAACCTCCTCGTCGTGCAGGCGATGCGGCCGATGCGCGGCGGCGGGCCGACCTTCACGCCGCGCCGGCTGGAGCACAGGGACTTCGAGGGGCTGGCCGAGGGGTTGGAGAACGTCAAGGCCGTGTCGGCCGCCGCCCAGAGCACGGCGCGCGTGGTCTACGGCTCCGACAACCTCTCCGTGCAGGTGACGGGCGCGGACGCCGAATATTTCATCGCCCGCGACTGGCAGACGGCGCTCGGCCGCATCTTCACGGACTCCGAGGTGCGCGGCGGCACCAATGTCTGCCTGATCGGCCAGACCGTGCGCAACCAGTTCTTCGGCGACGGCGACCCCGAGGACGTGGCGATCCGCGTCGGCCGCATGAGCTGCCGCATCATCGGCGTCCTCGAATCCAAGGGCACGTCCGGCTTCGGCCAGGATCAGGACAACATCGTCGTCATGCCGCTGACGACCTTCCAGCGCCGCATCGCCGGCGACCGCGACATCGACATGATCTACGTCGCCGCGCAGGACGGCGTCGCCACCACAGATGTGATGGGCGACGTCGAGGCCATCCTGCGCCAGACGCGGCGCATCGCCCCGGAGCAGGAGAACAATTTCGACATCCGCGACATGACGCAGGTCGCCGACGCCATGGCCTCGACCACCACGGTGATGACCGGCATGCTCGGCGCGGTGGCCGGCGTCAGCCTGCTCGTCGGCGGCATCGGCATCATGAACATCATGCTGGTCTCCGTCACCGAGCGGACGCGCGAGATCGGCATCCGGCTGGCCATCGGCGCGCACGAGAAGCACATCCTCGTCCAGTTCCTCGTCGAGGCGACGGTGCTGTCGCTGCTCGGCGGGCTGGTCGGCATCGCGCTCGGCCTCGCGCTTGCGGGGATCGCGACGACGGTCCTGTCGATCCCGTTCGTGCCGAGCCTGCCGGTGATCGCGCTTGCCGTCGGCTTCTC
>JACZJD010000200.1 GCA_014860725.1 Aquamicrobium sp. | reverse complement strand
CGGCAAACCTGGGCGCTCGTCGCGCCCGAACTGCCGCGCGCCGTTCCGGTCGCGTTCGAGGACGCCATCTACGAAGCGCCGGCCGAGCGCATTCTGGCGGCGATCCGGGCCGTGCCCGACGCCGTCGCCGCGCTTCTCGTCGTCGGGCACAATCCGGGCTTCGAGGACCTCGCGGCGATGCTTGCCGGCAAGGACAGCGACGCGGAAGCGCTCGCGCGCATGCGAAGGAAATTCCCGACGGCGGCGCTCGCCCGCCTTTCCGTCGAAGGCGGCTGGGCCGGTCTCGGGCCGGGCGGCGCAACGGTGACGGACTTCCTGACGCCCCGCGCCCTGATGCCCCGCGACGGTGACGGGCGATGAACTATCGCCACGCCTTCCACGCGGGCAACTTCGCCGACGTGCTCAAGCACGCGGTGCTGGCGCGCATCGTAGAGTATCTGAAGCGCAAGCCGGGCGCCTTCCGCGTCATCGACACCCATGCCGGCATCGGGCTCTACGACCTCACCGGCGACGAGGCGCAGCGGACCGGCGAATGGCGCGGCGGCATCGGCAGGCTGCTCGACGCCGCCCTGCCGGAGCCAGCGGCGGGCCTGCTCGCGCCCTATCTCGATGTTGTGCGCGCGCTCAACCCCGACGGCGGCGTGCGCCACTATCCCGGCTCGCCGCTGCTGACGCGCCGGCTCTTGCGCGAGAGCGACCGGCTGACGGCCATCGAGTTCCACCCCGAGGACAGCCTCGCGCTCAAGGCGCGCTTCGCCGGCGACTGGCAGGTGCGCGTCATCGCGCTCGACGGCTGGCTGGCGCTTGGCGCGCATGTGCCGCCCAAGGAGAAGCGCGGCCTCGTGCTGGTCGATCCGCCGTTCGAGAAGGAAGGCGACTTCGACCGGCTGGCGAGCGGCCTCGCCACCGCACACCGGCGCTGGCCCGGCGGCACCTATGCCCTGTGGTATCCGATCAAGGACCGGGCCGCGGTCGAGCGTTTTCGCGAGACGCTCGGGGCGAGCGGCATCGCCAGAATCGTCGACATCACGCTCGAGCTTCGCCCGCCCTCGCCCGAGCCCAGGCTCGACGGCTGCGGCATGGTCGTGGTCAACCCGCCCTTCGTACTCGAGGAGGAGATGGCGGCCATCCTGCCCGTGCTGCGCGACCTGCTCGGGGAACGGGGCGCACGCGCGCAGACTGAGTGGCTGGCACGGGAATGAGTTTGCGGCGGGGCGCTTGACCGCACCCCGCGCTTTCATCAGACTGCCGCCGCGTCTCGTTGCGCGCGATTCATCCTTGTGCCGGAGAAGATCCATGACCCGCCTCGCCCGACTGCTGCTTGCCTCGATGCTTGCGCTTGCCGGCAGCGGCGTCGCCGCGCAGGCCGCCGATCCGGTCGCAATCGCCGTCGACACGCCCGGCATCTGCGGCAAGGACGCGGTCCTGAACCGCATCGCCAGCCGCTTCCGCCATCAGGTGCTCAACGTGCCGAACCTGCCCAATGTCGGCATTTCCGACTTCTACCGCATCAGCGAAAGCAAGTATCAGCCGCGGATTCCCGGCGAGCGGCCGATCGAGCGGCGCTATTGCCATGCCAAGGCCGACCTGACGGACGGCCGCACGCACGACGTGTGGTACGTGATCGAGCGCCCGGCGGGCTTCGCCGGCATCGGCAGCAATGTCGAGTTCTGCGTGTCGGGCTTCGACCGCTGGAAGGTCTATGACGGCCGCTGCCGGGTGCTGCGCCCCGCCCTGTGGTGATGCGCCGCGCGGTCCTGCCGCTTCTTCTGGCATCCCTGCTCATGGCCTGCGCGCCGTCCGCCTCCGGCGACAGCGGCACATTGCCGCGCGGCGAGGGCTTCGATTTCTTCGTGCTCGCGCTGACATGGTCGCCGAGCTACTGCGAGATCGAGGGCGACGACGCCAACCGCCAGCAATGCGCCGAGGGGCGCGAGCTCGGCTTCGTCGTGCATGGCCTGTGGCCGCAGTTCGAGAGCGGCTGGCCGGAATTCTGCGCCCGCCGGGGCGCGGATCGCGTGCCGCGCGAGCTGGCGCGGCGTTATCTCGACATCATGCCCTCGGTCGGCCTGATGGGCCATCAATGGCGCAAGCACGGCGCCTGCGCCGGCGTCAGCCAGGAGGACTATTTCAGGCTCGTGCGCGCCGCGCGCGAGCGCATAGCGATCCCCGGGACCTACGAGAACCCGGCGGCCGACGCCCGCGTCTCGCCGGCTGCGGTCGAGGCCGCGTTCCTCGCCGCCAATCCCGGCATGAAGGCCGACGGGATCGCCGTTGCCTGCGGCGGGCGCCACCTGTCGGAAATACGCATCTGCCTGACGAAGGACATGGAATTCCGCTCGTGCCCCGAGGTCGACGCCCGCGCCTGCCGGCTGCCGCAGGCGGCGATGCCGGCGCCCGACTGAACCGTTCCCCAACCGCTCCGCAAAGGAACCCGCCATGGCCGTCATCCTCTACGCGCCCGCCTCGCCCTACAGCGCCAAGGTGCGCATGGCGGCCGTCCGGTGCGGCCTTGCCATCGAATCGCGGATCGTCAGCACGACCGACCAGCCGGCCGAGCTCGTCGCCGCCAACCCGCTCGGCAAGATCCCGGTGCTCGTCACCGACGAGGGGGAAGGCATCTTCGACAGCCGGGTCATCACCCAGCATCTCAACCGGCTGTCCGGCGGCGCGCTGTTTCCGCGCAAGGCGGACAGGCGGCTTCAGGTCGAGAAGCTGGAAGCGCTCGCCGACGGCATCTGCGACTGTCTGCTCGTCCTTGTCTACGAGCGGCGGATGCGGCCGGCGGAAAAGGTCCACCAGCCCTGGCTCGACAGGCAATGGGAAAAGGCGATGCGCGCGCTCGACACGCTCGAGGCCGGCCCGCCCCGGCTGGGGAAGAAGGCCGACGGCGGCACCATCGCGCTGCGCGCGACGCTCGGCTATCTGGCGCTGCGCTTCGAGGGGAAGTGGGAGCGCGGCCGCCCCATGCTCAGACGCTGGGCGAGGCGCTTCGACGAGCGCTTTCCAGAGCTTGCGGCCCTGACGCCGACCCTCTGAAAGGCGGACGACAAAAAGGCCCGGATCGCTCCGGGCCTTTTTGCATGCGCTTGCCGTCGGGTCAGAACTTGATACCCAGACCGACGGTCACGCGATGGTTGCTGGAGTCGACGCTGGTCGGAGCGGTCAGGTTGAAGTTCTCCGAGCCGTAATCGCTGTAGCGGTACTCCGCGCGGGCGAAGACGTCGTCCGTCAGCTTCACGTCGGTGCCGGCACCGACCGTGTAGCCCACCATCATGTTGGTGTCGCGCGCGCCGAGGCCGTCGGTCACGCGAAGACGCTCGGCGGCGACACCGGCGGTGCCGTACACAAGGACGTCGTCGTTGATGGCATAGCCGAGACGGCCGCGCAGCGAGCCGTCGAGGCGCGAACGGGCGGTCTCACCGGCATTCGAGCCGTCGACGCCGCTGTAGTTCACGTCGGCCTCGGCGCCGTAGACGAACTGGCCGTTCTGGGCGTTGAAGCCGCCGAAGGCGCCGCCGAGCCAGCCGCTGGTGCCGATGTCGTTGGTGATGCCGCCGACGGAGGTTTCCGCGCTGCCGCTGAAGCCGTAGCCGAGATGCACACCGGCATACGGACCGGCCCACGAGCTGACCGGCGCGGATTCGATGATCGGCGCAGGTGCCGGGGGCTCCTGATAGACGACGTCGGCCGCGAAGGCCGGGGCGGAAAGACCCATCACGGCAGCGGCCGACAGGGCGAATCTCTTGGTGGTGTTCATTGTTGTTACTCCTTTGCCGCAAGGAAGCAGATTACTCGCTTCCCCCTTGTCATGACGCCCCGCCGCGATGGGAGGTGAAACGGCTGGCCGCGTCTGCGGTTCCCTATGTGCGGGCGGAATGCGGCCGAACCGCACCCGAAAAGGGGTGATTCCCCGGCTGGAATGAGGCAGAACCTTGACGTTGCGATTCCGCAACACCTGCCCTGGCCGCGGATTTCCGCCGCGGGGCGGCCGCTCTTGGTCGCGGCGGCGACAGGGCCTATATCGGGGCAAGCCGGCTCGCGAATCCCGCCTTCCCTGCCGCGGGACGGCGGCGCGCCCGGCGCAAACGGGGTGACCCATGACAAGCAGGCAGACAGTCGCCCTCGTCACCGGCGGGGCCCGGCGCATCGGAAAGGCGATCGTGCGCGACCTCGCGGCCAACGGCTTCGCGGTGGCCATCCACTACCATGGCGCGCATGACGAGGCCGACGCGCTCGCCGCCGAGGTCGAGGCGGACGGCGGCCGCGCGGCACTGGTCGAGGCCGACCTGACCGACATGGAGGCGGCAGCGCAGGTGATGCCGCAGGCGGCCGCGGCACTCGGCCCGGTGCAGCTCCTCGTCAACAACGCATCGGTGTTCGAGGAGGACACGGCCGAGGATTTCGCGTGGGAAACGTGGGACCGCCACTTCGCGCTGCATCTCAAGGCTCCGGCGCTGCTTGCGCGGCAGATGGCGGCGGCGCTGCCCGCGGACGCCGACGGCCTCGTCGTCAACATGATCGACCAGCGCGTCTGGCGGCCGACGCCGAAGTTCTTCTCCTACACGCTGTCGAAATCGGCGCTGTGGACGGCGACCCGCACCATGGCGCAGACCTATGCCCCGCGCCTGCGCGTCAACGCCATCGGCCCGGGCCCGACGCTCCGCAACGACCGCCAGCAGGCGGGAGACTTCGCGCGGCAGGTGGACGGCCTGCTCCTGAAACGGGGGCCGGAGCTTGCCGAGTTCGGCGCGACGATCCGCTATCTGTGGCAGGCGCGCTCCGTGACCGGCCAGATGATCGCCCTCGACGGCGGCCAGCATCTCGCCTGGAAGACGCCGGACATCTACGGGATCGCGGAATGACGCAGCGCGACCGCCCGGACGAGCTCGAGGAGGCGCTGTGCAAGGCCCGCGCGGCCGGCGCGGGCGACGACGTCATGCCGGAGGAAGCGCCCCCGGCGGACGAGGGCGACGGCGACGTCCTCTCCGCGTCCGCCCAGCCCGTCATCGAGTGGGACGGGGTGAAGGGCGAGGCCGACGACAAGGTCGGCATCGAGGTCATCCAGCGTCTGGCGAAACGCCTTCCGGCCGCACCGGGCGTCTACCGCATGATGAACCAGGCCGGCGACGTGCTCTATGTCGGCAAGGCGCGCAGCCTCAAGAAGCGCGTCGGCGACTACGCGCAGGGGCGTTTCCACACCAACCGCATCGCCCGCATGGTGCGCGACACGGCGGCGATGGAGTTCGTCGTCACCCGCACGGAGACGGAGGCGCTGCTGCTGGAGGCGAACCTCATCAAGAGGTTCAAGCCGCACTTCAACGTGCTGATGCGCGACGACAAGTCGCTGCCCTACATCGTCATCACCGGCGACCACCCCGCGCCGGGCATCTACAAGCATCGCGGCGCGCGCTCGCGCAAGGGCGACTATTTCGGCCCCTTCGCCTCGGCAGGCGCGGTCGACCGCACCATCAACGCGCTGCAGCGCGCCTTCCTACTGCGCTCCTGCACCGATTCCTTCTATGCCAACCGCACGCGGCCGTGCCTGCTCTACCAGATCAAGCGCTGCTCGGCGCCCTGCACCGGCGAGATCGGCCTCGACGACTACGCCGAGCTGGTCCGGGAGGCGAAGGCGTTCCTGTCCGGCCGGTCGAGCCGCGTGACGGAGGAGATCGCGCAGGCGATGCGGGAAGCCTCCGACGCGCTCGATTTCGAGCGGGCCGCGATCTACCGCGACCGCCTCTCCGCCCTGTCGCACATCCAGGCCCATCAGGGGATCAACCCGCAATCCTTCGAGGAGGCCGACATCTTCGCCATCCATCAGGAGGGCGGGCAGAACTGCATCGAGGTGTTCTTCTTCCGCACCGGGCTCAACTGGGGCAACCGCGCCTATTTCCCCAAGGCCGACCCGGCGCTGGAGCCCGCCGAGGTGCTGGGGGCCTTCCTCGCCCAGTTCTACGACGACAAGCCCTGCCCGCGCATGGTGCTCCTGTCGCATCCGGTGGAGGATCAGGAACTGCTTCAGGAGGCGCTCAGCACGCGCGCGGGCTACAGGGTCTCGGTGTCGGTGCCGCAGCGCGGCGAGAAGAAGAAGCTGGTCGAGCATGCCCTGCAGAACGCCCGCGAGGCGCTGGGCCGGCGGCTGGCCGAGACCTCGTCGCAGGCGCGGCTTCTCGCGGGGCTCGCCGACACCTTCGCCCTCGACCGGCCGCCGCGGCGCATCGAGGTCTACGACAACTCGCACATCATGGGCACCAACGCGGTCGGCGCGATGATCGTCGCCGGGCCGGAAGGCTTCGTGAAGAACCAGTACCGCAAGTTCAACATCCGCTCGACCGACATCACGCCCGGCGACGACTTCGGCATGATGCGCGAGGTGATGCAGCGGCGGTTCTCGCGGCT
>JACZJD010000199.1 GCA_014860725.1 Aquamicrobium sp. | reverse complement strand
ACCACCTCGTCACCGTCGAGGAGATCGGGCGCATCGCGGCCTTTCTCGCCAGCGATGCGGGCGCGCCGATGACCGGCTCGGTCATCTTCGCCGATCACGGCTTTCACGTCGTGGCGTGAGCCCCGGGCCGCTCCGCCGTCCCGCCGTACCGGATCGCGACGAGGAGCAGCAGGCCGACCATGGCGGCGTTGAGCAGGTGCCACAGGAAATGCGTGCCGACGGGCAGCGCCTCGCACACGGCAAGGTCGATCGACCGGAAGAACAGCGACAGCGCGAACACGGCGCAGGCGGCGATCACCAGCCGCGCGCCGGGGTGGCGGCTCCACAAGAGCGCGGCGGCGAAGGCGGCGAGCGCCAGCACGGCCGGGATATATTGCGTCGACTGGTTGGTGCCGTCGCCGCTGCTTTCGGGCAGCAGGACCATGACGAGCGCGACGACCGCGAGGCTGACGAGCGCCGCAATGCCGATCACCCGCCAGTCCAGCGCGAACATGCGCCGCAGCGTGAAGACGACGTAGGCGGCGATGAAGCTCCAGATCGGGACGACGTCGGCGAGCTCGGACCAGCGGTTGGCGAGCGTGTGGAACAGGAAGGAGCCGACGCCGATCGCCGCCGCCCACAGGCACAGGAGCTGCAGCCAGATGTCGGCATTCTCCTTCCGCGCCCGGTGCAGCGCCGCGAAGCCGGCGACGAGGAAGGCCGCGTTCGAGACGGCGTTGACCGGCTCGGCCCAGAAGCCGGGTCCTGTCCGTTCGCAATAGAGATCGACCGCCTCTCTCCAGTAGTCCATCGGCCCGGATCTCCTCGGCAATTCGTCGTGGCATTGCCTGCCCGATGCGGTCAGCCGTAGCGGCCGGTGACGAAGTCGCGGCAGCGTTCGTTCTGCGGGTTGAGGAAGATGTCGCGCGTATCGCCGACCTCCAGCAGCGCGCCGAGATGGAAGAACGCGGTGCGTTGCGAGATGCGGGCCGCCTGCTGGAGATTGTGGGTGATGATGATGATCGTGTGCTGTCGGCGCAGCTCATCGATCAGGTTCTCGATCCTCGCCGTCGACACCGGATCGAGCGCCGAGCAGGGCTCGTCCATGAGCAGCACCTCGGGATCGGTGGCGAGCGCGCGGGCGATGCACAGGCGCTGCTGCTGGCCGATCGACAGCTCGTTGCCGTCCATGGCGAGACGATCCTTGACCTCCTCCCACAGGCCGGCGGCGCGCAGCGACCGCTCGACCAGCGCGTCCGCGTCCTCGCCGTCGTCCATCAGGCCCTGAATCTTCGGGCCGTAGAGGATGTTCGAGCGGATCGAGCGCGGAAACGGGTTGGGCTGCTGGGCGATCCAGCCGAAGCGCCGGCGCAGCATCGGCGCTTCCAGCTCGGGATCGTAGATGTCGGCGCCGTCCAGCGTGATGCGGCCGGTCATCCGCGTGCCTTCGAGAATCTCGTTGGTGCGGTTGAGGCAGCGCAGCAGGGTGGTCTTGCCGCAGCCGGACGGCCCGAGGAAGGCCGTGACCTCGTTGGCGTAGATGTCGATCGACACGTTCTTCAACGCCTGCTTCTCGCCGTACCAGAAGCTGACGTCCTCGACGGCGATGCTGACGGGATTGGCAGTGTGGTGATTGGGCAGGGCCCCGAGGTGAAGGGCGTTTTCGTGCGCGACGTTCAACATGGCGGCCTCCGCTTGCTGACGAATGCAGCATAGAGGAATTCCAGATGAACGGCTTGCGCAAGATCAAGGATTTCCTTGTTCGAAGGTGCATTTATTTGGTAATTCAATGTGAATGTTTTGTGACGGTCAGATGACGATAAATGATAGCCGGCTATTGATTTATTAAAGTCACAAATCTCTGCAGTGAATACTGCATCTTCCTTCCCGGAAGGCATCGGGCCCGGAAGCATCAGGCCGGAGACATCAGGAAAGAGACGGATATGGAGAAAACGGATGTCGTCGCCGCGCTCGGCCAGCAGAAGCTGCTCCTGCCGGCATGGATCAAGGCGGCGCTGGCGGCCAACGACCGGCTGAAGTTCGCGCTGACGGCGCTGCAGGCTGCGGCCTCGCATGCCGGGGACGGCTCCGGGCCGCCGCTCGACCTGCGCCGCGACTACGCCGCCGCGCGCATCGACGCGCCGTGGATGCTGAAGATGCAGGAGGCGGCCTGGGCCGAAGGGGGCACGCTGCATCTCGCCGATCTGCCGCGGCTGGGCGAGCGCCTGCGCGAGGACATCCGCCTGATGGCGCGGCCGCTCGAAGGCAGCGCCGACGAGGCGCACCGGGCGCAGACGGCGAGGGTGGACCACTGGTGCGATTGGCTGAAGCAGCTCGACGCCGGCGCGCTCGACGCGGCCCAGCTTGCGGCCCTGACCGGCGGCCGGCGCGGCGGCGAGGATACGTTCCATATCCTCGTCATGGACCTGCACAAGAGCCTGAACCGGCTGGCGGCCGAGCTTTCGGACGAGACGGTGGAGGGCGCGCATGTGTGGCAGCTCGAGGCCGACGACCGCCCGCGCGTCGCCGCCTTCATGCGCGGCCTGAACCGCACCAAGGGGCTGAAGTTCGACCACCCCGGCCTCGACACCGCGGCGACGCGCGACGGCAAGCGGCTGCTGATCCAGAACGACATCGGCACCAACGACGTGCATGTGCTGGTGATCCAGGTGGAGGGGCTTTCGATCACGCTCACCTATTCCGACCTGCACGAGCGCCGCTTCGCCTTCTTCCGCGACCTCCTGTCCGGGATCGGGGCCGAGTGGTCGGGGGTCGGTGCGCGCCGCAGCGCCGGGCTCAACGCCGGGGCGGACTATGTCGTCGGCACGGCGCGCTTCGACTGCGCCGATCCTGCCGCGCTCGACGCGGCGCTCGAGGCGCTGGGCGCGCGCATCGTCTTCCTCATCGACTGGAACCGGGCGCGAAAGCGGCTGAACAGGCTGGTCGCCAAGCCGCTCGCGGTCGCGGTGCTGGCCGAAACCTCGCAGCGCGAGGCCGGCCATATGGGGTGGCTGCTTGCGGGCGCCGAAAAGCTCGTCTTCGACGCGATGGAGGCGCTGTCGCCGGACCATTTCCGCATCGGCGACCGGCTCGACACGGTGCTCGGCGCGGCCGAGGCGAAGGAATTCCTGGTCGAGACGCTGACGCTGTCGTCGCAGGCGATGCGGGCAGGGCAGACGCCGGCGCTGATCGCCGACCAGATCCGCCTGCAACTCGCGCGCCATGTCGCGCGCCACCGCGACGAGTTCGCGCTTCTGGGCGAGCATGCCGCCTTCTGCCATGCCCTTGCCGAAGGCGTGCGCGACGCGCTCGCCCACGGCCACGAGGCCGATCTCGCCGCGGCGCAGAAGCTTGCCGAGCGCGCCAAGGCATGGGAGCGCAAGGCCGACCATCTGGTGATGCGCCTGCGCGAGCAGGCGGCGGCCAATCCGCGCTGGCTGCCTTTCCTGCGCCTGATCGAGGAAGCCGACGACGCGGCCGATGCGCTGGAGGAGGCGGCGTTCATCCTGTCGCTGATCGCCGAGGGCCATCATCGCGGCTGGAACGCGGAGCTGCGCGGAACGCTCTCCCGGCTGGCCGCCAGGGTGCTGGAGGCGACGCAGGACCACGTCAAGGCGGTGGCCGTGGCGCGCATGATCGACGAGGCGAGCCTGGCGCAGGACCAGGACGAGTTCCTCGCCGCCTGCTGGCGCTTGGTCAATGCGGAGAAGGCCTGCGACCTGCTGACGCGCGAGGCGCGGCGCCTGATCGCCCGCCATGTGCCGGACGCCGCGGCGCTGACGCTCGGCAACGATTTCGCCGCCGCGCTCGAAGCCTCGACCGACGCGCTCCTGCGCACAGGCTAAGCGATGCGCGGCCTCGTCTTCAAACGGATCGGCGCGGACGGCGAAGGGAGACGGGCATGAACGAGATGGTGACGATCGCACACGAAGGCGACGCCGCGCAGGTGCATGTCATCGCCGCCGACGCGCCGCTCGATGCCGCGGCCTCGCCCGCGACCATGGGGTTCAAGGCGTACAACCTCGCCCACATGGCGGCGCTCGGGCTGAACGTGCCGCCGGCCTTCGTGCTCGGCACCGGCTTCTGCGCCGCGC
>JACZJD010000024.1 GCA_014860725.1 Aquamicrobium sp. | reverse complement strand
GCAGGACGACGGCGAGGTTGTTGCGCGTGATCGCCCAGTCCCGGGTCGGCTCGTCGTCGGGAAGGAAACGCAGGATGGCGCGATAGGCGTCGACGGCGCGCTTCAGCGCGCCGCGGTTGCCGGTCGCCGCGCCGTGGGCCTGCAACGCCTCCGCCTCCTGGTTGCGGTAATTCCACTTCAGCTTCTCGTCCCATTTCTCGACGACGAGCCGACCCGGGACTGGGCGATCACGCGCAACAACCTCGCCGTCGTCCTGCAGACGCTAGGCGAGCGCGAGACCGGCACGAAGAGCCTGGAAGAAGCGCTCGGCATCTTCCGTGAGTCGCTCGCCGTCTTCGAGCGCGAGGCAGACTGGCCGAACTGGGCGGCCGCGCAGAACAACATCGGCAACACGCTGCTCCGCCTCGGCCAGCGCGACACCGCGGCCGCCCGGCTGGAAGAAGCTGTCGCCGCCTTCCGCGCCGCCCTCGGACGCCGCGACCGCGCCACCGTCCCGCTCGACTGGGCGGCGACGCAGAACAACATCGGCATCGCGTTGTTCTCGCTGGCCGAGCGCGAGGCCGGTCCTGACCGCCTTATCGAGGCGGAGGCCGCCTATCGCGCCGCCCTTGAAGAATACACGCGGGACCGCGCGCCGCTGCAATGGGCGATGGTGCAGAACAACCTCGGCAACACGCTGGTCGCCTTCGGCCAGCAGGGCGACCGCACCGAGCCTTTCGAACGGGCTGCCGATGCTTTCCTCGCCGCGCTGGAAGTGCGCACGCGCGAGCATTTCCCGATGCTGTGGGCATCGAGCATGCTCAATCTCGGCAATGCCTATGGCAATGTCGGCCGCCTCGAGGCGGGCACGGCGGCTCTGGAGAAGGCCGCGGACGCCTACCGTGCAGCCCTGCAGGTCTTCACCCGCGAGCACAGCGCCCTCGACTGGGCTTCCGCGCAGAACAATCTCGGCTCCGTCCTTCAGACGCTCGGCCAGCGCAATTCCGACGCCGCCCGGATCGAGGAATCGGCCGCCGCCTTCCGCGCCGCGCTGGGGGAATACACCCGCGCCCGCTTGCCGCTCGACTGGGCGATGGCCAACTTCAACCTCGGCAACTCGCTTCAGCTCGCCGGCCAGCTGAAGAGCGACCCCGAGCTGCTGCGCCAGTCGCTCGCCGCCTATCGGTCGGCCCTGGAAGAGTACCGCCGCGAGACCGCGCCGCGGCAGTGGGCGCTCGCCCAGGCCGGCGTCGGCAGCGTGCTGCAGTCGCTCGCCGCCCACCAGGACCCCGTCGCCACGCTGACGGAATCGGTCGCGGCACGGCGCTCCGCGCTGGAAGTTCTCACCCGCGACGTCGCGCCGGTCGAATGGGCGACGGCGCAGAACGGGCTCGGCACCTGTCTGCTCAACCTCTCCAACTTCACCGGCGACGCCGCCCTCCTGCCCGAGGCGATGGCGGCCTTCGAGGCGACGACGGAGGTGTTCACGCGCGACAGCCAGCCGCTGCAATGGGCGTTTGCCGTCAACAACATCGGCGACGTGCACTGGTCGCTCGCCGCGCGCGGCGGCGGCGCGCCCGAATACGAGGCGGCGCTTGAAAAGTTCGAGACGGCGAAGGAGGGCTTCCTCCTCGCCGGCTACGCTCCGCTGGTGTCGCTGATCGATCAGAAGATCGAGATGGTCCGCCAGGCGCTGGCCAAGCCGTGAGTTCCCCCGATTGACAACCGCCTCCGGGCGGTGTCCGCTCCCTCCAGCGCCGCCGGAGGCCGGACCATGTCGCAGACGCTGCAAAAGCCCGATCCCTACAACGGCCTGCGCCGCGCCGAGCCGACGCTTCCGTCGGCCGCCTACCACGACCCGGAAGAATACCGCCGCGACCTCAAGGCGATCTGGTTCCGCAACTGGGTGCTGGTCTGCCGATCGGCCGAGCTCGCCGAGCCGCTGTCCTTCCGCACCGCGCGCATCGGCGACCAGGAGATCGTCGTCCTGCGCGACGAGACCGGCGCCCTGCGCGCCTTCCACAACACCTGCCGCCACCGCGGCGCCCAGCTCTGCCGCGAGAGCCTGGGCCGGCTGAAGGCGCGGCTGATCACCTGCCCCTATCACGCCTGGTCCTATTCGCTGCGCGGCGACCTCGTCCGGGTCCCGTCGAAGACGCTGCCTGAGGGCTTCGACCGCAAGGATTTTCCCCTCTATGCGGTGGCGGTCGAGGATTGGCGCGGCTTCGTCTTCGTCAACCTCGCCGAGACGCCCGACAGGCCGCTGTCGCAGAGTTTCGACCGCGAGTCGGGCGACCTCTCCAACTGGCCGCTGGAGAATCTGGTGGCCGGCCACGTCTTCCGCACCGTGCTGAAATGCAACTGGAAGGTCTTCTGGGAGAATTTCAACGAGTGCCTGCACTGCCCCGGCGTGCACAAGCACCTCTCCGCCCTGGTACCGATCTACGGGCGCGGCCTGATGGTCCGCCACGACGATCCGGAATGGGCGATGCATGCCGACAACGACGCGCCGGAGTTTTCAGGCGGCCTGCGCCCCGGCGCCGAGACCTGGTCGGAGGACGGCCGCGCCCGCGGGCCTCTCTTCCCCGGCCTCTCCGAGCGCGACCGCGCCGCCGGCCAGACCTACGTCACGAACCTGCCGTCGATGTTCGTCGTCGGCCATGTCGACTACGTGCGCGCCGTGCGGCTGGCCCCGCTGGGGCCGGAGGAGACCGAGCTCACCGCCGAATGGCTGTTTTCGCCCGAGCAGCTCGCCGCGCCCGGCTTCGACATCGCCAACATCGTCGACTTCGGCCTGCGCGTGCTCGAGGAGGACGCCGCGATCTGCGAGGTCAACCAGCGCGGCCTGCATTCGGCCCGCCACGATCGCGGCGTATTGATGCCCGAGGAATACGACATCCACCGCTTCCACAACTGGGTCCGCGACCGACATGCCGAACACAAAGCCTGACTGTTCCAAGCCACTCGCCCGCCGCGCCGGCCTTTTCCTCGCCGCGCTGCTAGCGGTGCCGATCGCCCTGGCCGGCGCCGCATCGGCGGCCTGCTACGAGGATCTCGGCACGACCGGCTGCCCGGACCGGGAGGTCTTTCCGTATTCGGACCTGCGCAGGCTGTCGTGCCAGAACCTCTGGTACGTGCGCAACAACATCTACAACGAGGCCGGGCTCTGCTTCCGCACGGCCGCCGCGCAGGCCGCCTTCGACAATTCCGACTGCACCACCTGGGATGCGTCGTCGCTGCCGCTCAACGCCAACGAGCAGAAGAACATTTCGCGCATCCGCAAGGTGGAGAAGGAGAAGGGCTGCACCAAGTAGCCCGTCTCACATCGACTTCGGCAGGTAGCGGAACGTCACCGCCCCGCACACCGCGCAGAACAGCGACAGCGTGACGAACACCGCGCCGAGCCCGAAGAAGGCGAGCACCACCGAATAGGCGAGCGGCGGCAGCAGTTCCGACAGGTCGAGATAGGTGCGGTAGACCGCCGTCATCTGCGGCCGTTCGTAGGCGCGCACGGCGCGCATGTAGGCGGTCGAGCCCAGCGCATCGAGCGCAATCGCGAAGAAGGCGGAGGCGAGCAGGAAGCCCGCGGCAAGGCGCGGCGCCGCCTCGCCCGCCAGGCCGGCGAAGAAGAGCATCGCCGCCAGCACCATGAACGCGCCGGCCATGACGTTGCGCGCGCCGAAGCGTTTTCCCGCCCGGCCCCAGACCAGCGCGGTGAACAGGAGCGCGTTGCCGGCCGAGACGAGCAGCCCGCCGGCGAGTTCGCCCTCCCCCGTCGCCACCATCAGGATCGGCCCGTAGACGAAGAAGGTCGTCCAGAAGCAGGAGCGGCCGAAGGCGATCAGCCAGGCCAGCCTCAGCCGCGGCTGGCGAACGAAGCGGCCGATATTGGCGAGCGGGTTGGCGGCGCGCACCTTTCCCGGCCGGATCGCCGCATTGTCGGAGAGGCGGAAATACCAGAACAGCGCCAGCAGCACCGTTGCCGAGACCAGCACCACGGCATGCGCGGCAAACAGGCCGTAGCGCGAATAGAGGAACACGCCCAGCGTCGGCCCCGCCGTCCAGCCGAGCGTCGACCACGCCATGCGCGCCGATTCCGCGGCGACGAACTCGGTCTTGCGGATATGGTCCATGATATAGAGGTTGAGCGTGATCGACAGCGCGCTCGCCCCGATCACGCGGAGCAGCATGCCCGCCATTTGCGCCGGCAGCGTGTCGACGAGGAAGGCCAGCGACCCGGCCATCAGCGCCGCCACGCCCGCCGTATAGACGAAGCGCCGGGCAAAGCGCGCGATCGCCAGCGGCATGAAGAGCGTCGCCGACAGGCCGAGCAGCGCCACCACCGTATAGAGCATGGAAACGTGCTGCTCGTTCCTCAAGAGGTCGTAGGCCTGGATGGGGATCACGCTCGAGATCGAGGCGCGCGCGATCGATTCCAGCGCGTAGAGCAGCGCGAACGTGCCGGCGCCGGGGGCGCGAGCGGCGGGGAGCCAGTCGGGATGGCGGACCTGCGTTGCCATGGGATCCGGTCGGCAGGAGAGTCGTTTCCGGGCGACCATCGCCGCTTTTTCGCCGGGCGAAGGCAAGGAAAGCGACATGGGCGGGTGGATTGCGGAGGTCGCGGCTATCCCTCCCCCCTTGAGGGGAGGGCTATCGCATATGGACTCGCGAGGGCAGTTCGACCCCCACTCCGGTTTGCTTCGCAAACCACCTCTCCCCCGCTCGACGGGGGAGAGGTGGTTTGCGAAGCAAACCGG
>JACZJD010000198.1 GCA_014860725.1 Aquamicrobium sp. | reverse complement strand
TGCGCTGCCGGCCGGGCGAGCGCCCGCGCGCGAACGCCGTGATCTGCTGCCGGGCTTCCGACGTGCTGCCGGCGGGTGTCGGCGAGCCGGGCGTCGAGGCGACCGTGCGGCGCGCGGTCTACAAGGGCGGCACGACGCGCGTCGAGGCCGTGCCGGATGCGGACCCGTCGCTGACGCTGAGCTTCGATGCCCAGGTTGCCGGCGGCTTCGGGCAGGGCGAGCCGCTGCGGCTGCGCATCCGCTCGGGCTGGCTGATCCCGGAAGCCGCCTGAGCCGGCGGCGGCTTTACCCCGAGAGCGTCCGGACCCCGAAAGCATCCGGAAAGGAAAATCGCCGCGCATCGTGCGATGCGCGGCGATTGTCGTTCATGTCGTGCCGCATGGAAGCGGCGGGTGATGCGCTCAGCGGCGGGCGAACAGCGCCCACACGGCCGGCACAGCCGAGGCGGCGAGCGCAGCCTTGACGAGGTCGGGCACGATGAACGGCACCACGCCGAACTGCCACGCCTTCTCGGCGCCGATCAGGGTGGCGAGCCAGGCGAAGCCGAAGGCGAGGATAAGCGCGACGCCGACGACCATGACCGAGAAGAGCTTGACCGGGTTGCGGTCCCAGCCGCGGTCGGCGGCCCAGCCGACGAGGGCCGTGGCGAGGATCATGCCGAAGAGGTAGCCGCCCGTCGTGCCCATCATGTAGGCGATGCCGATGCCCTTCTCCGGGGTAGACTGGAAGACCGGGAAGCCCATCGCGCCCTCGGCGAGATAGAGGAGGAAGGTTGCGAGGCCGAGGCGCAGGCCGAAGGCGGCGGCGATCGCCAGCACGGCGAGGTTGCCGAGATAGAGATCGACCGGGCCGAGCACCACCTTGGTCTTGGCGGCAAGGGTGAGCAGCAGCGTGCCCGAAATGGCCAGAAGCGCCAGCATGGCGTAGCGGGCAACGCCCTTCTCGGGCAACGCAAGGGACACCAGCGGGCGGGACAGGACGGCTGCGGACATGGGCTCCTCCATCGGAAAAGGCAGCAAAGCGATGGTTTCCCCTATATGGCCTTCCATGATAAGCGGCAACTCGTTTCGCCGTTTTTCCCTCCCCAGCCGACGGTAGCGCCCATGGCCATCGACTTCGACACCGCATTCGAACCCGCCTATGGCGAGGCCGTGCCCGTCGCCCCCGGCGTCGCGCGCGTCACGGTCAACAATCCGAGCGCATTCACCTTCCACGGCACCAACAGCTACATCGTCGGCACCGACACGCTCGCCGTCATCGACCCGGGCCCGCTCGACGAGAATCACCTGCGCGCCCTGCGGGCGGCCATCGCCGGCCGGCCGGTGAGCCACATCTTCGTCTCGCACACCCATATCGACCACTCGCCGCTCGCCGCGCGGCTCGCCGCCGAAACCGGGGCGCGCGTGCTGGCGGAAGGACCGCACCGGCCGGCGCGGCCGCTGCGCATCGGCGAGATCAACCCGCTCGACGCCAGCGGCGACGACGCCTTCGCGCCGGACGCGGCGCTGGCCGACGGCGAGCTGATCGAGGGCGACGGCTGGGCACTGCGCGCGATCCACACGCCGGGCCACGCCGCCAACCATCTCGTCTTCGCGCTCGAAGGCACGGATGTGCTGTTCTCGGCCGACCACGTGATGGCGTGGTCGACCTCCATCGTCGCGCCGCCCGACGGGGCGATGGCGGACTACATGGCCTCGCTCGACAAGATGCTGGAGCGCGAGGATGCGCTCTACCTGCCCGGCCATGGCGGCCCGGTCGTGCAGCCGGCCGCCTTCGTGCGCGGGCTCAAGGCCCACCGCAAGATGCGCGAGCGGGCGATCATCGAGCGGCTGAGGGCGGGCGACCGCACGGTGAGGGACATGGTCGCCGCGATCTATCGCGACGTCGACCCGCGGCTGCACGGTGCCGCCGGCCTGTCGGTCCTCGCCCATCTCGAGGACCTCGTCGGCCGCGGCATCATCGCGGTCGAGGGCGAACCCTCAATCGACGGCGTCTTCATTCCCGTCTGACGGCGGGATGTCGATGATCTCCAGCGACTGGCGCTCCAGCTCGGCGGCGAGGCCGGCGAGGAAGGACTCGATGCGGCGCGCATTGTTGCCGAGGTCGTGCGAGGCGTAGCGCGAGGCCATGCGCATGTCGACGAAGGTCGAGACCTCCTCGTCGATCAGCCGCACGACGGCGTCGGCGGGAAACCGCAGCAGGATGGTCGGCGCTTCCATCTCTATCGAGATTTCCGGCGCCGGGCTGGTGGTCGGCAGCGGGCCGCGCACCTTCCAGCCGCGCGCCGCGATGACCGGGGCGAGCGCGGCGAGCACGCGATCGACCGACGCGTCGAGGCGCCGCCCGGTCAGGTCCGGATAGAAGCGCATCTGAAGGGCCGCCGCCTCGTTCGAGATCGGCGCGATGGGATTCATGCCGGCAGTGCGGGCGCGCGTGGTGATCGTGAACCGCGGCGGGTCTTCGAGATCGGTCGAGATGTCCGTCAGGGCAGGCAGCCGCATGTAGAGCCAGGTGCCCGCCGCATAGGGCATGAGCACGAAGAGCGACAGAAGCGTAGCGGCGAGCGACGCCCGGCCGGCCTTGTCGCCGTGGCGCCACAGCTGCGAGAAGCCGCCCGCCGCCAGCGCAAGCCCGAGGACGGCCAGCGCCGCCACCAGCGCAAGCGTCCACAGGAAGGCGACGGTCTCGACCAGCCCGTAGCGATGGCCGACGCCGGCGGTGACGAACAGCACCAGCGAGAAGGCCGAGACGGTGCGCGCCCACTCGGCCATCCGCGATACGCGCCGCTCCTGAAATGCCGCCATGACCGCTGCCATGCCTCGATGTTCCCGGGCGGCGCGCCGCCCGGAGCGGGAATGCTCTATTGGGTCGGCAGGCGGTAATCGCGGAACTGGTCGCGCAGCGTCGTCTTCTGGATCTTGCCCGTCGCGGTGTGCGGGATCTCGTCCACGAAGACGACGTCGTCCGGCATCCACCACTTCGCGACCTTGCCGGCAAGGAAGCCGAGAAGGTCGTCCTTGGTCGGCTCCTTGCCCGGCTTCTTCACGATCACCAGCAGCGGGCGCTCGTCCCATTTGGGATGGGCGACGCCGATGACCGCCGCCTCGGCCACGTCGGGATGGCCGACCGCGAGGTTCTCGAGGTCGATGGTCGAGATCCACTCGCCGCCCGACTTGATGACGTCCTTGGCGCGGTCGGTGATCTGCATGTAGCCGTGCCGGTCGATATGGGCGACGTCGCCCGTGTCGAACCAGCCTTCCTCGTCGAACTGGTCGGCGCCCGCACCGCCGTAATAGGCGCGCGCCACCGACGGGCCGCGCACCTTGAGGCGGCCGAACGTCTTGCCGTCCCAGGGCAGGTCGACATTGTCGTCGTCCGTGACCTTCATCTCGACGCCGAACGGCGCGAAGCCCTGCTTCTGCTCGATGTCGAGGCGGGCGTCGCCGGTGAGGCCGGCATATTCCGGCTTCATCGTGCACAGGCTGCCGAGCGGACTCATCTCGGTCATGCCCCAGGCGTGGACGACCTCGACGTCGTAGATGTCCTGGAACTTCTGGGTCATGGCGCGCGGGCAGGCCGAGCCGCCGATGACGACGCGCTTCAGATGCGGCAGCGTCTTGCCGGTCTGCTCCAGATGCTGCAGCAGCATCAGCCACACCGTCGGCACCGCGGCGGTGAAGGTGACCTTCTCGGTGTCGAGCAGCTCCCAGATCGCCTCGCCGTCCATGCGCCCGCCGGGCATGACCAGCTTGGCGCCGACCATCGGGCCGCTCTGGGCGAGGCCCCAGGCATTGGCATGGAACATCGGCACGACCGGCATCACCACGTCGCGGGCCGAGATGCCCATCGCGTTCGGCGTGCTGGCGATCATGGCGTGCAGCACGTTCGAACGGTGCGAGTAGAGCACGCCCTTGGGGTCGCCGGTGGTGCCGGAGGTGTAGCACATGCCGCAGGCGGCGTTCTCGTCGAGCGCCTTCCAGGTGAAGTCGCCGTCGCCGTCCTTCAGCCATTCCTCGTAGGCGATCGCATTGGAAAGGCTCGTCTGCGGCATGTGGGCGGCGTCGGTGAAGACGATGACCTGCCGGACCGAGGCGACCTGCGGCACGATCTTCTCCGCGAGCGGCAGGAAGGTGAGGTCGACGAACAGCGCCCGGTCCTCGGCGTGGTTCATGATCCACGCGATCTGCTCGGGGAAGAGGCGCGGGTTCAGCGTATGGTAGATCGCGCCGATGCCGTTGATGCCGTACCACGCCTCGAGATGGTTGGCCGTGTTCCAGGCCAGCGTCGCGACGCGGTCGCCCTCGCGATAGCCGCCGCGCTCGAGAAGCTGCGCTACTTTAAGCGCCCGCTTGCGCGCCTCGGCATAGGTGACGCGCACGATCGGGCCTTCGACCGAGCGCGAGACGATCTCGCGTCCGCCGTGCTGGATCGCCGCGTGATCGAGTATCTTGTGGCAAAGCAGCGGCCAATCCTGCATCAGTCCGAGCATCGGTTTCCTCCTGGCGTGTGCGTGTGCGGGGGCGCAGTCTTTGCGCGAACGCGCGCCCTTGTCCAGTGCGTTGTCGGCGCAACCGCGGCGATCGACGGCTGCCACGGCGGCATCGCGTAAGGCGCCGGGGAGGGATGTTCCGCCTCTTCGCCTCCGCACGAACATCTGTTCCGCTTTTGCAACCCCGCACAACCTGCCCGAGCCTCAGCATGCTATTTGTTCCTGAAATGTTCTTGATGGAACGAAAAATTCGTGCTTACCTGCCTGCCAAGGGTTCCGGACGGGGTCGGCCCCGGGAGAGGGAGCCGGCAGGAAAAAGGTCTGGTGCCGAGGGCAGGGGGCAGCCGTGATCGCACGCGTGACGACAGTGGCATTCCAGGGCATCGAGGCCGTTCCGGTCGACGTGCAGGTGATGGTGGCGCCCGGCAAGGTCGGGATGCAGATCGTCGGGCTGGCCGACAAGGCGGTGATCGAGAGCCGCGAACGCGTCCAGGCGGCGCTCCACGCCTCCGGCCTGTCGATGCCGGCCAAGCGGGTGACGGTGAACCTCGCGCCGGCCGACCTTCCGAAGGAGGGCAGCCATTACGATCTGCCGATCGCCCTCGGCCTGATGGCGGCGCTGGGCGCGATCCCGCACGATGCGCTTGCCGGCTATGTCGTGCTGGGCGAGCTCGCGCTCGACGGCACCACCGCGCCGGTGGCCGGAGCGCTGCCGGCGGCGATCGGCGCCAACGCGCTCGGCAAGGGCCTGATCTGTCCGCACGCCGTCGGGGCGGAGGCCGCATGGGCGGGATCGGGCATCGATATTCTCGCGCCGCGCAGCCTGATCGCCATCGCCAACCATTTCCGCGGCGTGCAGGTGCTGTCGCGGCCGGAGCCCGCGGTGCACGCAACCCCGGACAACCTGCCCGACCTTGCCGACATCAAGGGGCAGGAGGGCGCCAAGCGCGCGCTGGAGGTGGCGGCGGCCGGCGGCCACAACCTGCTGATGGTCGGCCCGCCCGGCGCCGGCAAGTCGATGCTGGCGCAGCGCCTGCCCTCGATCCTGCCGAAGCTCGCGCCGCGGGAACTGCTCGAAGTGTCGATGGTCGCCTCGCTGGCCGGCGAGATCGCCGGCGGCAGGCCTTCGGACCGGCGGCCGTTCCGCGCGCCGCATCATTCGGCGACCATGGCGGCGCTGGTCGGCGGCGGCTCGCGCGTGCGTCCCGGCGAGGCGTCGCTCGCCCATCACGGGGTGCTGTTCCTCGACGAGTGCGCCGGGATGGGCCCGAAAGTCCTCGATTCCCTGCGCCAACCGGTCGAGGAGGGGGTGGTCAAGGTGCCGCGGCGCGACGGGGTGGCCGTCTATCCCGCGCGTTTCCAATTGATCCTGGCCGCCAATCCGTGTCCGTG
>JACZJD010000023.1 GCA_014860725.1 Aquamicrobium sp. | reverse complement strand
GCCAAGCAGGTCGCCGCGCTCACCACCGATCAGGTCGGCGCCCTGAGCTCGGACCAGGTCGGCGCGCTGGACACCACCCAGATCGCGGCGCTGAGCGCCAAGCAGCTCGCCGTCCTCAGCTCCGACCAGATCGGCGCGCTGACGACGGATCAGGTCGCATCGCTGAGCACCAAGCAGATCGCCGCGCTCACCAGCGATCAGGTCGAGGCCCTGAGCTCGGATCAGGCCCAGGCCCTGTCGGCCATGCAGATCGCGGCCCTGAGCGGCGCGGCGCTCTCGACCATGACGTCGGAAGAGGTCGCGACCTTCAGCACCGACGAGGTCGCGGCCATCACCGCCAAGGTGGTGTCGGCGCTTTCGACCGACTTCATCGCGGCGCTGTCGACCGACCAGCTCGGCGCTCTGGGCGCCAAGCAGCTCGCGGCCCTCACCAGCGATCAGATGTCGGCCCTGACGACGGAGCAGGTCGCAGCGCTCGGCACCGACCAGATCGCGGCGCTGAGCGCCAAGCAGCTTGCCGTCCTCAGCACCGACCAGATCGGCGCGCTGACGACGGACCAGATCGCGGCCTTCGGCGCCAAGCAGATCGCGGCGCTCACCAGCGATCAGGTCGAGGCCCTGAGCTCGGAGCAGGCCGAGGCGCTGACCGCCACGCAGATCGCAGCGCTGAGCGGCGCGGCGCTCTCGACCATGACGTCGGACGAGATCGCCACCTTCAGCACCGATGAGGTCGCGGCCATCACCGCCAAGGTCGTGTCGACCCTGACGACCGACTTCATCGCGGCGCTGTCCTCCGACCAGCTCGGTGCGCTCGACGCCAAGCAGCTCGCGGCTCTGACCTCGGCGCAGGTCGAGGCCCTGAGCACCGACCAGATCGCAGCACTGGGCACCGACCAGATCGTCGTCCTGACGGCCAAGCAGCTGGCGGCGCTCTCGACCGAGCAGATCGGCGCGCTGACGACGGACCAGGTCGCGGCGCTGGGCGTGAAGCAGGTCGCTGCGCTCACCAGCGATCAGGTCGAAGCGCTCGACTCGGATCAGGTCGCGGCGCTGACCGCCACGCAGATCGCGGCGCTCAATGGCACGGCGCTCTCGACCATGACGTCGGACGAGGTCGCGACCTTCAGCACCGACGAGGTCGCGGCGATCAGCGCCAAGGTGCTGTCGGCTCTCTCGACCGACTTCATCGCGGCGCTCTCCTCCGACCAGCTCGGCGCGCTCGACGCCAAGCAGGTCGCGGCTTTGACCTCGACGCAGGTCGAGGCCCTGGGCACCGACCAGATCGCGGCGTTCGGCACCGACCAGATCGTGGCCCTGACCACCAAGCAGCTTGCCGTCCTGACCACCGGTCAGATCGGCGCGCTGACGACGGATCAGGTCGCGGCGCTGGGCGTCAAGCAGATCGCTGCGCTCAGCAGCTCCCAGGTCGAGGCGCTCGACTCGGATCAGGTCGAGGCGCTGACCGCCACACAGATCGCGGCGCTGAGTGCGGCGGCGATCGGGGTGATGGCGTCCGACGAGATCGCGACGTTCAGCGCCGACGAGATCGCGGCCATCAACGTCAAGGCGCTGTCGGGTCTGTCCACCGATCACATCGGCGCGCTGGACAGCGATCAGGTGCAGGCATTCACCACGCAGCAGGTGCAGGCCTTCAACAACGCCCAGCTCGAAGCGGTTCTGGCAGCCTACGCCGCTTTCTGAGACCGGTAGTCCGGCATCCGGCGGCGCGGCTCCGGTCGCGCCGCCATTCCTTTCAAGCGTTCCGGGGCCTGGAACCCGGTTCGCAGACAAGCCTGACGCAAGCCATTTCCGCTAGCAGGGAAGCTGACGATGCCGTGCGTCGTCTCGTTGCCAGACACTTGCAGCAGGTTGCCGATGAACGCCAATACGCCGGTCAATTCAGCTCAGGCCCTGTCGTTTGCCGGAATGGTCGACCGGGCGCGCCATCAGAACCTGTCGCTTGCGGAACTGTTCCAGATGGCGGAAGCCCTGGCCGGCGCCGGCCAGCACGCGCAGGCGGTCGATCTCTACAAGAGCTGGATCGCGTTCAACGACACCAATCCCCTGCTGCACCTCGCCTACTTCAACTATTCGGTCGCCGTGCGGCAGCTCGGCGATGTCGCGGGCTCGATCAACGCCCTGCGTGCCTGCCTGAAGCTCAATCCGCAGTTCGGCCCCGCCCACATCAATCTCGGGCGTGCGCTGGAGGATTGCGGTCTGATCGGCCAGGCCGTCCAGCAATGGCGAAGCTATGTCGAGGTGACCGCGGACGTCACGCCCGACCGCCTCGGCCACCGGCTGATGAGCCTCCAGCACATCGGCCGCGTCCTCGAAGGGCAGGGCGTTCTGGAGGAGGCGGAGACGGCGCTGCTGCAGGCCGTCGAGCTGCAGCCCGACAAGACGGAGGCCGCCCAGCATCTGACGTCGCTCAGGCAGCGCCAGTGCAAGTGGCCCGTCATCGTCCCGACCGGCCACGTCTCGGCCCGGCAGCTCCTGGATGCGATGTCGCCGATGGCGCTCGCCTGCTACACCGACGATCCCATGTTCCTGCTCGCCCGCGCGTACCGCTACAGCAAGTCGCTGGTCGGCCGGCCGGACACCGGCGGCTTCCCGCGCCCGGCGCCGCGGACGAAGACGGGAACCGGCGAGCGCCTGCGCGTCGGCTATCTCTCCTCGGACCTGCGCGACCACGCCGTCGGCTTCGCGCTCGTCGAGGTGCTGGAGCTGCACGACAAGGCGAGCGTCGAGGTCTTCGCCTATTATTGCGGCGAGCGGCGCAGCAACGACGCGACGCAGGAGCGGATCAGGAAGGCCGTCGATTGCTGGCACGACATCGCGGGCATGAGCGACGCCGAGGCGGCGATGCAGATCGTCAATGACGGCATCGACATCCTGATCGACGTCAACGCCTACACCAAGCATGCGCGCGCCAGCATCTTCGCCTACCGGCCGGCGCCGGTCATCGTCAATTTCTGCGGCTATCCCGGCTCCACGGGCAGCCCCTTCCACCAGTACATGATCGCCGACGACCGGATCGTGCCGCCGGAGAGCGAGATCTACTATTCCGAGAAGGTGCTGCGGATCGCCTGCAACCAGCCGGTGGACCGCAAGCGGCAGGTCGCCGCGCGCCCGAGCCGCGCCGAGGCCGGGTTGCCGGAGGACGCCTTCGTCTATGCCTGCTTCAACGGCATGCAGAAGATCACCGCCGGCTGCTTCGCGCGCTGGATGACCATCCTCACCGCGGTGCCGGACAGCGTGCTGTGGCTGCTTTCGGGCGACGAGAGCGCCAACGGGCGCCTGCGCCACGTGGCGCAGCAATGCGGCGTCGCGCCCGAGCGAATCGTCTTCGCGCCGAAGGCGACCAATCCCAACCATCTGGCGCGCATCGGGCTGGCCGACCTGTTCCTCGACACGTTCCCCTACGGAGCGCATTCCACCGGCTCGGACGCGATCACCCAGGGGCTGCCGGTCCTGACCTTCGCGGGCAAGAGCTTCGCCGCCCGCTTCTGCTCCAGCATCGTGGCGGCGGCCGGCATTCCGGAGCTGATCTGCGGCTCGTTCGACGACTACGTGCGCCGGGCCATCGCCTTCGCGCGCAACCGCGGCGAGCTCGACGCGGTGCGGGCGTCCCTCGAGCGCCAGCGCGAGACCTGCGCGCTGCGCGACATTCCCGCGCTCGCCCGCCGCCTCGAGGAACTGTTCTGGCAGATGCAGGGCGAGGCCGAGCGCGGCGAAACGCCGGTGCCGGACCTCACCAATCTCGACGTCTATTACGAGATCGGCGCCGAGCTGGTGCTCGCCGGCGGCGAATACGAGGACGACGGCGCGCTGCGGCGGAAATACCGCGACAAGCTCGCCGAATGGAACGGTTACGCGCCGCTTCCGCGCGACCCGCGGCTGTGGCCGGGGCAGTAACCCTGCGGGGCCGGGCCGGGCTGCCTGCGGCCCGCCGGCAACGCACACATCGCGTCACGCGGGACGGGGCCTTGCGGAATGCTTGCGAAGGGTAGGATCGGTATCGTGGGGGCCGGCCTTTCCGGCGCGGTGATCGGGCGCGAACTGGCGCAGGCCGGCTGGCGGGTCGAGGTCATCGAGGCGCGCGACCATATCGCCGGCAACTGCCATACGCAGCGCGACGCCGAGACCGGCGTCATGGTCCATGTCTACGGTCCGCACATCTTCCACACCGACGATGCCGAGGTCTGGGACTACGTCAACAGGTTCGAGACCTTCCTGCCCTACAAGAACCGGGTGAAGACCACCTATGACGGCAAGGTCTATTCGCTGCCGGTCAACCTGCACACGATCAACCAGTTCTTCGGCAGGAGCTTCCGGCCGGACGAGGCCCGCGCCTTCATCGAGGAGATCGCCGAGCCGATCGAGGCGCCGGAGAACTTCGAGGAGCAGGCGCTGCGGTTCGTCGGCCGCGACCTCTACGAAGCCTTCTTCAAGGGTTACACGCGCAAGCAGTGGGGATGCGACCCGGTCGAGCTTCCGGCCTCGATCCTGAAGCGGCTGCCGGTGCGCTTCAACTACGAGGACAACTACTTCTTCCACACATATCAGGGCATGCCGGAAAGCGGCTACACCGGGATGGTCGGCCGCATCCTCGACCATCCGAACATCGCGGTCCGGCTCGGCGAGAGCTTCGTCAGGAGCGACGCGGCACAGTTCGACCACGTCTTCTATTCCGGCCCGCTCGACGGCTATTTCGACTACGAGCTCGGCAGGCTCGGCTATCGCACGCTCGATTTCGAGCGCTTCACCTATGACGGCGACTATCAGGGCTGCGCCGTCATGAACTACGGCGACTACGCCGTGCCGCATACGCGGATCACCGAGCACAAGCATTTCGCGCCGTGGGAGGAGCACGCGCGCTCCGTCTGCTACCGCGAGTTCTCGCGCGAATGCGGCCCCGGCGACATTCCCTACTATCCGATCCGGCTGGTGAAGGAGAAGGAGCAGCTCGCCGCCTATGTCCGGCGTGCGGAGGAGGAAGCCACCGTCACCTTCGTCGGGCGGCTCGGCACCTACCGCTATCTCGACATGGACGTGACGATCCGCGAGGCGCTGGATACCGCGCAGGCGTTCCTGGCGCGGCGCGTCAGGGGCGGCGCGATGCCGGTCTTCGTCAACGCGCCGCTCTGAGCGGTCGTTTCGGCCCAGCCTCGCCTCAGGCCTTGATCCTGCGCGCGTTCTGGCGGCCGGCGGCGAACACTTCGCCCAGCGCGATGATGCAGCCGCAGATCGCCATCAGCACGATGGAGATGACGGCGGCGGACGGCATGTCCGTGCCGGTCTCGGATATCTTGGAATAGAGCACCAGCGGCAGGATGTTGACCTGCGTGCCGACCAAGGCCAGCGCCGTGCCGTAGGCGCCGACCGCGACCGCCGAGGTCAGGCAGAAGGCGGCGACGAGCGACGGCATGATCTGCGGCAGGAGCACGTCGAACAGCACCCGCAGCGAGCCGGCGCCGAGCGAACGCGCGGCGCGCAGCTGCACCGTGTCGAAGTTGCGCACCGCCGGCAGCACGATCAGCACCACGCGCGGCACGAGATAGTAGGAATAGGCGAGCCCCAGCCCGATCGGCGAGAAGATGAAGCCGCCGACCACGGCCGGGTTGAAGCCGGCCATGGCGAGAAGCTGGGTCACGAAGCCGGCGCGCCCCAGCAGCAGGATGAAGCCATAGGCGACGATCAGGCCAGAGAAGGTCAGCGGCAGGGAGATGGCGATCAGCAGCGAGGTGCGCATGCGCGGCGACAGCCGGGCGAGCGTGATCGCGACCGGCACGCCGACGGCGAGCGAGAAGAACGGTGCGGCGAGGCCGAGGAGAATGCTGCCGCGCAGGCCGTTCCAGAACACGCCGTCGTTCCACACACGGCCGAAGGCGGTGCCGCCGTCGCTCATCGCCTCGACGAGGACCACGGCCAGCGGCAGCAGGAAGAACAGCGCGAAGACGACCGCGCCCGGCAGGGCGAAAGCACCGGTCAGGGCTTGCGGCGTGCGGACGGACATCGGCTGCTCTCCGTGGCAGGGCGGACCCGCGGACAGCCCGCGGGTCCGAAATTTGCGGGGCCTACTGGCCGAGCACGGCCTTGGCCCAGCCGGCGTCGATCTCGGCCTTCTTGGCGGTGGCCTTGACGATGTCGATGGGCTGGAGCTGCGGCGCCTCCGGCAGCTTGTCGGCGACGCTCTCGGGGAGCGCCACGCCCGGAACCGACGGACGCACGAAGCCCTCGGCGAAGATGCCCTGACCGGTCTCGGTCATGATGAAGTTGAGCCACAGCTTGCCGGCGTTGGGGTTCGGCCCGCCCTTGACCAGCGAGATGGCGTAGGGTGCGGCGGCCGAGGCTTCCTTCGGCATGACCACGGCGATGTCGTCGCCCATGCCGTCGATGTGCTTGGCCTTGAGGCCGTCGTTCTCGTAGCCGATCCAGATCGGGATCTCGCCCTTGAGGAACTGGGCGTAGGGCGTGGTGCCGACGGTGCGCAGCACGTTGCCGGCCTTGGTCAGCTCGCCGAGATAGTCGATGCCCGGCTGGACGTTGTCCATGTCGCCGCCATTGCCGAAGGCGGCCGCGAAGGCGACGACCTGGCCCTGGCCGGTCGAGCGCGGGTCCTGATAGACGATGGCATTCCTGTATTCGGGCTTCAGGAGGTCGGCCCAGCTTTCCGGCACGGTCTGGACCAGCTTGGTGTTGACCAGGAAGGCGACGTTGAGCGTGTGGATGGTGAACCACTGGCCGGTCTCGTGCCGGAACGGCTCCGGCAGCTTGTCGAAGTTGACCGGTTCGAAGTCCTCGACCAGCCCCTTGGCGGCGGCGTCGAGCGCGGAGGCTGCGAAGTAATAGGCCGTGTCGGCCTGCGGGCGGTTCTTGGCCTTGTCGAGCGCCACCACCGTCGCGGCCGAGCCGAGGTCGTTGTAGACCATCTCGACGCCGGGATAGCGGGCCTGGAACGCCTTGAACTGCGCCGCCCAGTTGGCCCAGGTCGGGCCGGTGTCGAAGGAGACGACCATGCCTTCCTCGAGCGCGGCCTCGTAGAGGGCCTTCTCGCCCTCGTAGAGCTCCGGCCCCTCGAAGGCGAGCGCCGGGGCGGCCAGCAGCGAGACCGCCACGAGGGCGGCGCCGAAACCAGTGTGCCTGTTCATGTCGATGTCCTCTCTGTCACAGGGCTTATCGGGTAGGCGTAAGCAGCCGGATATGCTCCGGCGGTATCGAGACTGCCGTGACGGCGTCCCGAATGCGGGTTTCCACGCGGATCGTGCCGTCGCCCGCGGCAAGGTCGAGCCGGCGGGCCGAGCCGAGGAAGCGGTCGGTGACGACCGCGCCGGAAAAGACGTTGACTCCCCTGCCGTTCGGGGAGGCGTTCGCGGCGGCGAGCGGCTCGACATTCTCGGGCCGGACGAGGACCGTCACGGCGTCGCCGGCGTCGAAGCCCGCCGTGTCGCAGGCGAGCGTGCCGATGGCGGTCCTGACCGTGCCGGCGGCCGCGACCGCTCCCGGCCACAGATTGGCGTCGCCGACGAAGCGGGCGATGCCTTCGGTGGCAGGGGCGTCGTAGAGCTCGCGCGGGGGCGCCACCTGCACCAGCCGGCCCTCGTGCATGACGGCGACGCGGTCGGCGACCGACAGCGCCTCCTCCTGGTCGTGGGTCACGAGCAGCGTCGCGATGCCGGCCGCGCGCTGGACGCGCAGGATCTCGTCGCGCATCTCGACGCGCAGATTGGCGTCGAGCGCCGACAGCGGCTCGTCGAGCAGCAGGCCGCGCGGCTGGAACACCAGCGCGCGGGCGAGCGCGACGCGCTGCTGCTGGCCGCCGGAAAGCTCGCGCGGGCCGTTCTCGGCCCGGTTGCCCATGCCGACCCGCTCCAGCGC
>JACZJD010000197.1 GCA_014860725.1 Aquamicrobium sp. | reverse complement strand
GTCGCGGCATCGCACGGCGCGGCCGCACAGGATGCACCCGCGCCCGCTCCGGCCGACACGGCCCCTGCCCTCGTCGTCGAGCTGAACGCGCTGCAGCCGAGCGACCGCGGCTGCAGGTTCACCTTCCTCGCCACGAACAATCTCGGCGCCGAGCTCACCAAGGCCGCATTCGAGCTGGTGATGTTCGACACGGCCGGCATGGTCAACCGCCTCATCGTGGTCGATTTCAAGGATCTGCCCGAGGGCAAGACCAAGGTGCGGCAGTTCGATTTCCCCGGCGTCGAGTGCGCGAAGGTCGGCCGTGTGCTCATCAACGACGCCACCGAATGCGCGGGCTCCGGGGTCGATCCCAAGGCCTGCATCCGAAACCTGAAGGCGCAGACCCGAACCGAAGTCGTCTTCGGCCTCTAGCAATTCCAGCAATCCCCCCAAGAAAGGAAGGACGTCATGTTCATCGCCATGAACCGCTTCAAAGTGAAGAACGGCTCGGAAAACGAATTCGAGGCCATCTGGAAGGGACGCGATTCGAAGCTCCCCGAGATGAAGGGTTTTCGCGAATTCCATCTCCTGCGCGGCCCAGTCAACGAGGAGGAAGGCTACACGCTGTTCGCCTCGCACACCGTCTGGGAAACCCATGACGATTTCGTCGCCTGGACGAAGTCGCAGAGTTTCCGCGATGCGCACAAGAATGCCGGCGGCGGCCGCCCCGTGACCTATATGGGCCATCCGCAGTTCGAAGGCTTCTCGGTGGTGGAAGGGGCGTAAGCCTCTTCTCCCTTTCCGGCCGGCCATCCGGTCGGTCGGGTTAGGCCCGCCCTCGCGGCGGGCCTTTTTTCATTTCCGTGCCCCCGGGGGCGGCCGTTCAGAAGGGCGCGATGTCGCCGCGCGCCCAGCCTTCGGAGATCTCGGCCGAGCGGTCGGCAAGGCGGCCGGCTTCGATGGCGGCGCGGATGTCGGCCATCAGGCTCTGGTAATAGGCGAGGTTGTTCCAGGTCAGGAGCATCGCGCCCAGCGCCTCACCGGAGCGGACGAGGTGGTGGAGATAGGCGCGCGAGTAGTCGCGCGCGGCCGGGCAGTCGCTCTCCTCGTCCAGCGGGCGCGGATCGTCGGCATGGCGGGCGTTGCGCAGGTTGACCTTGCCGCGCCGGGTGAAGGCGAGGCCGTGGCGGCCGGCGCGCGTCGGCATCACGCAGTCGAACATGTCGATGCCGCGCGCCACGGATTTCAGGATGTCGGCCGGCGTGCCGACGCCCATCAGGTAGCGCGGCTTCTCCTCGGGGAGCGCCGGGCAGGTGACGTCGAGCATGTCGAGCATCACCGCCTGGGGCTCGCCGACGGCGAGCCCCCCGACCGCATAGCCCTTGAGGTCCATTGCCGCCAGCGCCTCGGCCGAGCGTCGGCGCAGGCGGGCGACGTCGCCGCCCTGGACGATGCCGAACATCGCCTTGCCGGGCTGGTCGCCGAACGCCGTCTTGCAGCGCTCGGCCCAGCGCAGCGACAGCTCCATCGCGCGCTCGATGTCCTTCTCCCCGGCCGGCAGCGCGACGCATTCGTCGAGCTGCATCTGGATATCCGAATCGAGCAGGCCCTGGATCTCGATCGAGCGTTCGGGCGTCATCTCGTAGCGCGCGCCGTCGACGTGCGAGCGGAACGTGACGCCGCTCTCGTCGAGCTTTCTCAATTGTGCCAGCGACATGACCTGGAAGCCGCCCGAATCGGTGAGGATCGGCCACGGCCAGCGCGCGAACTCGTGCAAGCCGCCGAGGCGCGCCACCCGCTCGGCGCCGGGCCGCAGCATCAGGTGGTAGGTGTTGCCGAGGATGATGTCGGAGCCGAGCGCGCGCACCTGGTCCATATACATGGCCTTGACCGTGCCGCCGGTGCCGACCGGCATGAAGGCCGGGGTGCGGATGGTGCCGCGCGGCATGGAAATTTCGCCGCGTCGC
>JACZJD010000196.1 GCA_014860725.1 Aquamicrobium sp. | reverse complement strand
GCGGCCGCTCGCCCGCCGCGAGATCGGTGCCGAGGCGCAATGTCTCGACCGCGTCGGCGCCCTCGCGCCACAGGGCGAGCTCCAGCGGCGCGCCGGCATGGAAGTGCCAGACCTCGGCCGCGTCGGCGACCCGGTGCCAGTGCGAGCGGTCGCCGGCCTCGAGCAGGAAGTAGATCGCGGTCGAATGCGCCCGCCCGCCGCTGCCGTCCTCGTCGCGGAAGGTCTCGACATACCAGCCGCCTTCGGGATGGCGCCGCATGCCGAGGGCGGCGACGATGGCGGCGGCGTCCATCTCAGAACGCATCCTTGCGCCGGCGCAGCTCGGCGAACACCTCGGCGTCGGACGCAGCCTCCATGCCGAGCGCCTGCCGGATCGCCGGATCGTCCGCGCGCAGGAACGGGTTGGTCGCGCGTTCGGCGGAAATGGTCGTCGGCAGGGTCGGCTTGCCCTCGGCCCTCAGCGCCTCGACCTTGTCGGCCCGCGCCTTGAGCCGCGCGTTGCCGGGATCGACGGAGAGCGCGAAGCGGGCATTGGCGAGCGTGTATTCGTGGCCGCAATAGACGGCGGTCTCGCCGGGAAGCGCGGCAAGCTTCGCCAGCGAGGCGAACATCACCTCCGGCGGCGCCTCGAACAGCCGCCCGCAGCCGAGCGCGAACAGCGTGTCGCCGGTGAAGGCGACGCCCGCGACCGGCAGGTGGTAGGAGACGTGGCCGGCCGTGTGCCCCGGCGTCTCGACGACCCGCACCGTCTGCTCGCCGAGCGTGATCGCGGCGCCCTCGGCAACGGTCTCGTCGATGCCGGGAATCCGGTCGGCCTCGGCCCGCGGACCGACGATCCTGAGCCCGAACCGGTCCTTGAGAGCCAGATTGGCCTCGACATGGTCGGGATGGTGATGGGTGACGAGAAGCAGCGACGGTCGCCAGCCGGTGCGGCCGATCGCGGCGAGGATGGGCCCCTCCTCCGGCGCATCGACCAGCGCCGTCACGCCGGTGGCGCGGTCGCGCACCAGCACGCCGAAATTGTCGCTGCGACAGGTGAACTGCTCGATCTCGACCGCCATGGCACACTCCGTGGAACGATGCCCCGGGGAAAACCGCGATGCGGTCTTCGTCCCGAAATGCGTGGAAACGGGGAGACGGGCCGTCGCGACGGCCTGCAAGGCCGCGCAACGCCCGTCTTCGCGAAGATAGGGCGGCCGCACCGCATTGTCACGCCGCGCGGCGGTCGCTTGCGGCGGCGGGCGGCTGCCGATACGGTCTTCGTCATGCTGTCGGACATCGTCGACCTGCGCACCTTCTATGCCTCGACGCTCGGCCGTCTCGCCGAGCGCTCGATCACGGCCGCGCTGTCGCCGCTGTGGTCGGCGCAGCCGGGCGAGCGGCTCGTCGGCCTCGGCTACGCCCTGCCGTGGCTGGAGCGGTTCGGCACCGACGCCGAGCGCGTCTTCGCCTTCATGCCGGCGACGCAGGGCGCGGTGAACTGGCCGGCCAACGGCCCCTCGGCCACGGCGCTGGTGTTCGAGGAGGAGCTGCCGCTGTTCGATTCCTCCATCGACCGGGTGCTCGTCGTCCACGCGCTCGAACACGCCGAGAACCCGCGCGAGACGCTGATGGAGATCTGGCGCGTGCTGGCGCCCGGCGGGCGGCTCGTCCTCGTCGTGCCCAACCGGCGCGGCGTGTGGGCGCGCTTCGAGCATACGCCGTTCGGCACCGGGCGGCCGTTCTCGCGCGGGCAGCTCGACGCGCTGCTGCGCGAGACCAACTTCACGCCCTGCGCCTGGAGCGACGCGCTGCACTTCCCGCCGTCGCGGCGGCGCTTCATGATGCGCTTCCACGGCATTCTCGAGCGCGGCGGCCGCAACCTGTGGCCGCTCTTCGCCGGCGCGCTCGAGCATGCCGTGGAAGCGCATCATGAAGCGCTTGCGCGACGGCGGGAAATGCAGCGCGTCGCTCCAGGCGCAGGGCGTGAAGTTCGTCTCGCGCAGCAGCGCGTCGAGCTGCCCGCGCGAGAACGGCCGCCCGGTGCCGAAGGGCGTATGCTCGAAGCGCGCCCACACGCCGCGCCGGTTGGGCACGACGAGGACGAGCCGCCCGCCGGGCGCCAGCACGCGCCAGATCTCCATCAGCGTCTCGCGCGGGTT
>JACZJD010000195.1 GCA_014860725.1 Aquamicrobium sp. | reverse complement strand
GAGATCGGCGGCAGCGAGGGCTGGGCGAGCCAGAACGGCAGGTGCGCGGTGCCGATCAGCGCGCCGCCGATCAGGAACAGGCTGCCCTGCCGGAGATCGACGAGGCCGGCGATGAGGAGGAAGCCGACGAGGAGCGTGGCGGCGGCGACGAGGAGCGGGCCCCTGTCGGCCTTGGCGTCGGGCAGGAAACCGGGGAGGGCGGCGGCGTTGCTCATGAGGGATTCATCGTAAAGGGCGATTCGATCCGGGAAGCGCGGCGCGGCGCCGACGCCGGAACTGAATCGCCTTGGGGTTCATGACGGAACGAGCTTTGAATGCTTGCGCCGCGAAGCGCAACACCCAAAGCCCGTTCCTGTGGTTTCGAGGCGGCCGGCGGCCCGCTTACTGGACCTGGACCGGCCGCGAGGGATCGGCCGCCCATTCGGCCATGGAGCCGTCATACATGGTGGTGTTCTTGTTGCCGAGCACCTCCGACAGGCCGAACCAGGCGATCGACGACCAGTGGCCGGTGTTGCAGAAGGTGATGTTCTTCTCGTTCTCGGCCAGGCCGACGCCGGCGGCCAGCGCCGCGACGGTCTCGGGGCGGGCGAAGCTGGCATATTCGGCGCTGTAGAGCGCGGAATGCTCGATGTTCACCGAGCCGGGGATGGTGCCCTCCGTGCGGACGATCGGGCTCTTGGACTTGCCGATGTGCTGCTCGTGCGGGCGGCCGTCGACCAGCTTGACGCCACTCTCGAGCGCGGCGACGACGTCGTCGGTGGTGGCGCGCAGCTCCTCGCGGATCTCGTAGGTGAACCGGGCCGGCTCCGGCGTCACCGGCTTCGCGGCCCGCTCGCCGCCCTGGGCGTCGTACTGCCGCCAGCCGCCGTCGAGGATGGAGACCGCGTCGTGGCCGAGATACTTGAAGGTCCAGTAGACGCGCGTCGCGCCGCCGAACTCGGTGGAATCCGTGCCCCACGGCACGATCACCACGTGGTCGTCGCCGTCGATGCCGAGATTGCCGATCAGGGCGGCGATTTCCTCGGCCGGCGGGATCTGGGCCGGAACGCCGTCGACCTCGACGCGCCAGCCGGCCGAGGCGTAGGGCGCGGCGACCGAATTGGCGATGTAGGGCAGCTCGCCGAGGTCGGTCTCCTCGACCTTGTCGCGGACGTCGAGGATGACGAGGTCGTCGCGGCCGGCATTCGCCTTGAGCCATTCGGCGGTGACGAGCGGCGTGACGTCCTGCGCGAAGGCGGGCGCGGAAAGGCCGGCGACGACAAGGACGACGGCCGGTGCGAAGGCTGATGCGAAACGCATGGGAAACTCCGAGGGGTTGGAATTTTTTTCTATTATAGCCGGCTGGCTCAGCCGGACCCCGGAACGGGTTCCAAATCGCCCGGAAGAAATAGAATTCCATGCCGCGAACGGGCCGTGCGATAGCATGATTTGCCCGAGACCCCGCCGACACCCCCCGCTGACGGTTGCCGGGCCCGGCCGCGGCGCCTACGCTTCGTATTCGAGGCGCAGGCCGGGGCGCGGCCATTCGGCCTTCATCAGCCTGCCGGTCGAGGACATGGTGACGTAGGCGGTGCGCAGGTCCGGGCCGCCGAAGCAGATGTTGGTGGCGAAGGGGTCGGGCGCGGCGACCTCCTCGATGCGGCTGCCGTCGGGCGAGATCACGGTGATGGCGCCGTTGTAGATCGTCGCGACGCAGACATTGCCGTCGCCGTCGACGGCGAGCGAATCGAAGCCGCGATAGCCGCCGAGGCCGGCGACGAGGCGGCCGCCATTGGGCGAGTGCGGCCACGGCTCCAGGCGCAGCTCGCCCGGCCCGGCGACCGCGTAGGCCCACAGCCGGCAGGTGAAGGTCTCGGCCACGTAGAGCGTGCGCCCGTCGGGCGACAGGCCGATGCCGTTGGGGCTCATGATCGGGTGGATCACCTCGCGGATCGAGCTGCCGTCGATGGTGGCGTAGCAGACCGCGCCGCGGTCCATCTCGCGCGGCCGCACCTTGCCGTGGTCGGTGAAGTAGAAGCCGCCATGCGCGTCGAAGACGAGGTCGTTGGGGCCCTTGAGCGGCGCCTTGTCGGAATGGGTGTAGAGGGTCCTGACCTCGCCGGTGCGCAGGCACAGCCTCTCGATGCGGCCGCCGGAATAGTCGCCGGCCTGGCCGTGCGGCCTCAGCCCGGTCTCGGGGCTCTCGTGCCAGTTGAAGCCGCCATTGTTGCAGATGTAGAGCGCGCCGTCCGGGCCGACGGCCGCGCCGTTGGGGCCGCCGTCGAGCTGCGCCACGATCTCGCAGCGCCCGTCGGGATGGACGCGCGTGACCGTGCGCCGCGCGATCTCGACGAGGAGCACCGTGCCGTCCTTCATGACGACGGGTCCTTCGGGGAAGCGCAGGCCCTCGGCCACGGTCTCGAAGCGGATGTCGGTCATTCCTGTCCTCCCTCTCCCGTCCGGCATGCGGCGCGGTCAGTCCGGTTTGCGTGTGCTGGCATAGGCGAGCGCCGCGAAGGAGAAATCCATCGCGGTCTCGACGTCGATGACGAAGGGGCGGCCGCCGCGGCCGGTCGCGGCGGCGGCGTCGCGCAGAGCCTCGGTCAGCTCGCCCGCGCCGCGCACCTTGCGGCCGTCGCAGCCCATGCCGCGGGCGATGGCCGCGTAGTCGAAGGCGGCGAAGCTGGTGGCGAACGGGCCGCGCGAGTGCTGCGACCAGCCGAGCGCATGGTTGTTCATCACCACGGCGATGATCGGGGCGCCGGCCTCGACGGCCGTCAGCAGCCCGTTCATGGTCATGGAGAAGCCGCCGTCGCCGGCGACGGCGACCACCGGCGTGTCGGGATTGAGCAGCTTCTGCGCGACGGCCGAGGGGATGGCGTAGCCCATCGGCCCGGCCCCGGCCGGCTGCGAGAAGCGCCCGGTGCCGCGGGCGCGGAAGTAGTGCATCATGAAGATGCGGTTCTCGCCGGCGTCGCAGGTGAAGATCGCATCGGCCGGCAGCGCCTCCTGCATCGCCGCGATGATCTCGGGCGCGTGCAGCCCGGTATCGCCCGACGAAACGGGGAAGGGGACGGTGCGCGCGAAGGCGGGCGATACCGGGC
>JACZJD010000022.1 GCA_014860725.1 Aquamicrobium sp. | reverse complement strand
CATAGACCTTCGCGGCCGGGCCCGCCCGCCCGGCCGCTCGAAGCGCCGGCGCGGCCTCCTCCTCCCGGCCGCGCCGGCGTCATCGTTCCGAGCACAAGGCATGCCGCATGGCGCAGCAAGACGACTTCGACCCCTACGCCGTGCGCAAGCCTGCGGGCGGCAAGGCCAGGAAGCCCCAGACACAGACGGGCAGCCGCGCCATCCGCGCCGTGTTCGAGACCGCCAGGCGGCAGCTCGAGGAGGAGCAGCCGCCCTTCGACCCCGACCCGCACGAGCCGCGCGAGGGCATCCGCCCCGGTTTGTGGGACGGCTTCCCGCACGACAGCCTGCCGCCCGGCTGCCCGGTCCATGTGATCGGCACGGACGTGAACGGCACCGTCTACCTGCGCACCGCGCGCGGCCTGCTGCGGGCGGTCGAGAAGTGGGACATGCCGACGCTCACCGAGCTGTTCGCGCCGCAGGTCAACTTCCTGTTCTGGGCCTGGCCCGGCTGGGGCAAGAAGAAGGTGATCGAGGACGGCGAGGAGAAGGAGAAGCGCGTCATCAACCGCGTCGAGCGCGACAAGGCGATGATGTGCCTGATCAACGCCGCGTCGCGGCGGCCGCTGTTCGATCCCGCCCGCCAGCATCGCGGCCGCGGCGGCTGGGCCGACAAGGCCGGCCAGTATCTCTGGCACTCCGGCGGCTGGCTGTGGAAGGTCGAGGGCGGGCGGCTGACCCGCGCCCGGCCGAGCGAGCATGACGGGATGCTCTACACGCGCCAGGCCGACACGATCGAGCCGTGGGACACCTCGGTGAACGCGGAGGAATCGCCGGCGAAGAGGATCCTCGAGGATTTCCGCACCTGGAAGTGGGAGCGGCCCTATCTCGACCCGATCCTGTGCCTGGGGTGGCTGGCGACGTCGCTCATGGGGGCGGCGCTGAAGACGCGGCCGGTGATCTTCACCACGGGCGGCGCCGGCGTCGGCAAGACCACGCTGCGCGAGGTGTTCCGCAACGTGCTCGACGGGGCGGTGTTCGCGGTGGCCGACACCACGGCTGCCGGCATCTACCAGCACATGCGCAACGACGCGCTGATGGTGCTTGTCGACGAGCTCGAGAACAAGCCGGGGTCGACCAAGGCGCAGGCGGTGATCGACCTGGCGCGCATCGCCTATTCCGGCGACGACATGGCACGCGGCGGCCAGGACCACGAGGGCGTGCAGTTCAAGATGTACGCCTCGTTCATGTTCAGCGCGATCAACCCGCCGGCCATGACCGACGCCGACAGGAGCCGGATGGCGATCCTCAACCTGCAGCGCCTCGACGCGCCCAACGGCATCGGTCGCAAGCTGGTGGTGAAGGACACGGACGGGCGCATGATCCTGCGCCAGGTGATGGACGGCTGGGAGGATTTCAACCGCCGGATCATGCCGCGCTGGTGGGAGGAGCTGGCGAAGCACGGCTTCGACAGCCGCGACCTCGACACCTATGTGACGCTGCTGGCGGCGGCCGAGCTTCTGGTGGGGCCGGAAGCGCTCGAGGACGTCGGGCTGCCGATCGCAGACCCGGGCCACCTCGGCGAGCTGATCGCCGAGGCGACACGGCCGGCGCGCGCCGAGCGGCTGGACAACTGGCACAAGTGCCTCAACCACCTCCTCGACGGCACGATCGACGCCTGGCGCGACGGCGTGCGGCCGACCGTGGGCGGCGTGATGGAGCAGCTGGCCACCGACGAGCTGGACCTGAAGTTCGCCCAGCAGCGGCTGTGATCCACCCCCATTGAACGGGTCCACCTTGAAGTATGGTTTTGACCATGAAGGAGGACCACAATGGCAAACAAGCGACACAAGCCCGACGAGATCGTCACGAAGCTTCGGCAGGTTGAGGTTTTGCGCGGCCAAGGCA
>JACZJD010000194.1 GCA_014860725.1 Aquamicrobium sp. | reverse complement strand
GCGCAAGCATGGTCGCCGGCGTGGAGCTCGATCCTTCCGGCGCGATACGATCCGTCGCGGTCGACCGCACCGCCCGCTCGATCATGCGCGGCACGGCCTGGGTCTAGCTTCTTCGTGCATCGGCCTCCGGCCAAGCGAACGCCCGCCGCTCGGAAAGCGGCGGGCGTTCGACGTTGCAGGGAAAGGGCCTAGAGGCTGTTAGGGACTGGTAAACCATAGCGTCTGAGGTTTGCGGGATGATTGATACCCGCAAACCTTATCCATCCGACGTATCCGATGAAGAGTGGGCGCTTGTCGTGCCCTATCTGACGCTTCTGCCGGAAGATAGCGTGCAGCGAACACATCCGCTGCGTGAGGTTTTCAACGGCCTGCGCTACATCGTCAAGACCGGCGCGCCGTGGCGCTGGATGCCCAACGATCTGCCGCCGTGGGAGATCGTCTACCAGCAGGCGCAGCGCTGGCTGCGTGCCGGGTGCTTCGAAGCGTTGGCGGAAGACCTGCGTGCTCTGCTGCGCTTGGCCGCCGGTCGCAAGGCCCAGCTCAGAGCCGCCATCATAGACAGTCGTACGCTGCGCTCCACGCCTGAAAGCGGAACCAGAGCCGGCTATGACGGCGCCAAGCGCAAGAAGGGCTCCAAGCTGCACATGGCCGTCGACACGCTCGGCCATCTGCTGGCCCTGCACGTCACACCCGCCAATGCTGATGACCGTGCCGAGGTCGAGCGTATGGCAAAGGCCATCCAGGGCGCAACCGACCAGAGCGTCGAGATCGCCTTCGTCGACCAAGGTTACACCGGCGACAAGCCGGCGGCTGCCGCCAGGGCACACGGCATCCAACTTGAAGTCGTCAAGCTGCCCGAGGCCAAGCGCGGCTTCGTGCTCTTGCCAAGGCGCTGGGTGGTCGAACGCTCCTTCGCATGGGCAACACGCTTTCGAAGGCTCGTCAAGGATTACGAACGATATGCCTCAACACTCGCAGACCTTCATCTCGTCGCATTCGTCTGCATCATGCTCAAACAAGCCGCTCACCTCGCACATGGTGCATAACAGCCTCTAGATGCCCAGATAGGCGCGCTTGATCCGCTCGTCCGACAGCAGCTCCTGGGCGCTGCCGCTCATGGTCAGCTCGCCCGTTTCAAGCACATGCCCCGACGTGCACAGTTCGAGGGCTTCCACGGCGCGCTGCTCGACAAGGAGGATGGCGATCTCCGTCTCGCGGTGGATCTGGGCGATGCTGGCGAAGATGTCGTCCACGATCGCCGGCGCCAATCCCATCGAGGGCTCGTCGAGCATCAGCAGGCGCGGGCTCGACGCCAGGCCGCGCCCGACGGCGAGCATCTGCTGCTCGCCGCCCGAAAGCGTGCCCGCGAGCTGGTCGGCGCGCTCGCCGAGCTTGGGGAACAGGCTCAGGATCATGTCCAGCGCCCGCGCCCGCTCCGTGGCGTTGCCCTGGACGTAGCCGCCCATTTCGAGGTTTTCGCGCACGGTCATGGTGCGGAACACCTGACGCCCCTCTGGCACGTGGGCGATGCCCATATGGGCGCGCTCGGCCGGGGCGACCTTCAGCAGGTCGACCCCGTCATAGCTGATCTCGCCCGTCGCGGGCTGGGTGCCGGAGATCGCCTTGAACAGCGTGGTCTTGCCGGCGCCGTTGGGACCGACGATGGCGACGAACCCCCGCGGCGGCACCTCGAAGCTGATGCCTCTCAGAGCCGGAACCCCACCGTAGGAGACCTTAAGCGAGTTGAGCTTCAGCACGGCGACTCCATTTCTTTCCAAGATAGGCCTCGGTCACGGCGGGCTGGTTGAGGACGTCGTCCGGCATGCCTTCGGCGATGAGCCGGCCGTGGTCGAGCACCAGCAGCCTGTCGACCAGCCGGACCATGACGTGCATCGTGTGCTCGATGATGACGACGGTCAGCCCGTCGCCGGCGAGGCGCTGGATCAGCGCCAGGAACTCCTCGCTCTCGGTGCGGCCGAGGCCCGCCAGCGGTTCGTCCATCAGCACCAGCTTGGGGCCGGACGCAATGGCGCGGGCGAGCTCCATCAGCCGCAGCTCCTTGTTCGTCAGCTCGGACATGGCGGCATGCAGCCGGCCGGAGAGGCCGACCTTGTCGATGGCGGCGAGCGCGGCGGCCTCCGCCTCCTCGTGCCTGGGCGCGGCGTGGAAGGCGCCGACCGTGACGTTCTCCAGGAGCGTCATGCGCGGGAAGGAGCGGACCACCTGGAAGGTGCGGCCGATGCCCAAGCGGCAGATGGCGTTGGGCTTCAGGCTGTTGATCGACGCGCCCTCGAACAGCAGTTGCCCGTGGGTCGGCGGAATGAGCCCGCTCAGCATGTTGAACAGCGTGGTCTTGCCGGCGCCGTTCGGCCCGATGATGCCGAGGATCTCGCCCGGCCTGACGACGAAGCTGACGTCGGTGACGGCGCGCAGGCCGCCGAACACCTTCGAGACGTCGCGCGCCTCGAGC
>JACZJD010000193.1 GCA_014860725.1 Aquamicrobium sp. | reverse complement strand
CGCCGCGACCTGCCTGCGCCGGGCGATCTCGTAGGCGATCGCCCCCAATATCGTCATCGCGATCATCACCAGCGCCAGCGCATTGACCGCCGGCGTCAGGCCTGTGCGCACCTTGGTGGCGATATAGACGGTCAGCGGCGTGTCGAAGCCGCGCACGAACAGCGTCGTGTTGTAGTTCTCGACGGATTGCAGGATGGCGAGAAAGGCCGCCGCGATCAGCGCCGGCTTGAGGAACGGCAGCAGGATGCGCCGGAACACCATGAACTTCGACGCGCCGAGGCCGAGCGCGGCCTCTTCCTGCGTGCGGTCGAAGCGCTGGAGGCGCGCCGCCACCATCAGCATCACATAGCAGATGATGAAGCTCGCCTGCGCCAGCACGATCAGGAACAGCCCGCCGCCGACGCCGAGCTGCCGCCACAGCACCAGCGTGGCGATGCCGATGACGACGCCGGGCGTGAGCAGCGGCGACACCATCAGCGCGTAGAGGAACGAGCGCGCGCGGGCATGCAGGCTGGTCAGGATCAGCGCGGCCGCCGTGCCCACCGGCAGCGCCACCAGCACCACGAAGAAGGCGACGACGATCGATGTCCACACCGACTGCCACATCGGCCGGTCGTTCCACAGGGCGACGAACCATTGCAGCGTCGTGCCCTGCCACGGCGTCACCGTCGGGAAGCGGCTGGTGTTGAAGGTCGCCGCCGACATCACCACCAGCGGCGCGAACAGATAGATGAAGAACGCCGCCATGTAGAAGGCGAACAGCGCCCGCGCGATGCGGTCGGCCGCGCTCATTTCGCCACGTCCGCGAGGTTGACGCGGGCGAGCTTCAGCGTCGCCAGCACGACGGCGAGGCACAGCACCAAGAGCACCAGCGCGTAGGCCGCGCCGCGGTTCCAGTCGCCGCCCTCGAAGAACCAGTTGTAGATGATCTCGGTGAACCAGCGGCTGCCGGGCGCGCCGAGCAGCGCCGGCGCGACATAGGAGCCGGCCGCCAGCATGAAGGTGAAGACGCAGCCCGTGGCGATGCCCGCCTTGGCGTGCGGGATCACCACCCGCCAGTGGATGCGCCACGTCGAGGCGCCGAGGTCGCGCGCGGCCTCGATCTGCGCCTTCTCCAGGCTCTCGATCGAGTTGTAGATCGGAAACAGCATGAACAGGATGTAGGCATAGACCATGCCGGCGAGCACGCCGGTGTTGCCGTACCAGCGCACCGGCTCGTCGATGATGCCGAGATTGAGCAGCACAGCGTTCAGCGGCCCGCGGAAGGCGAGCAGGATGTACCAGGCGAGCGTGCGCAGCACCTCGTTGATCCAGAACGGGATGGTGAGTGCGAGGATGGCGACGCCCGTCTGCGCCGGCGTCGCGTGCTGGGCGAGCCAGAAGGCGAGCGGATAGCAGACGACGAAGGTGACGAAGGCGACGAAGGCGCTCGCCCAGATCGTCTTGAAGAAGATCGAGCGGTGCACGGCCTCGTTGGCGAGATAGAGCACGTTGTCGAGCGAGTAGACGTCGTTCGGTCCGCCGATCTGCGCCGGCGGCAGGTTGGGGCGAAGCGCGTAGTCGATCATCATGATGTTCGGCGCGAGCACCATGCCGACGAGCCACAGGAGCACAAGCGCCACGAAGATCGTGGCCAGCCCGCCGCCGAAACGCCTGTAGAGATCAGCCATCGGCCAGCACCACCGCGCGTTCCGGCGCGAAGCCGAAGGCGGCGCGGCCGCCGATCTCCGGCGCATCGGCAAGCTGCGTGCCGGGGATCGCCGCGACCAGCGCCGAGCCGTCGTCGAAGCGGCCGTGCGCCAGCGCGAATGCGCCCTCGAAGTCGATGCGCTCGACCGTCGCGGCGAGGCGATTGTCCGCTCCGCCCGGGATGAGCGCCTCCGGCCGCACGTAGAGCCTCGCCGCCTGCCCGGCAGCGAGCCCCGGCCCGGCGCGGCCG
>JACZJD010000192.1 GCA_014860725.1 Aquamicrobium sp. | reverse complement strand
AAGCTGGTAGAGCTGCGCCAGCCCGAACATGTCGGCGCGATGCACGATCAGCGTGTTGGCGGTCGGGATGTCGAGGCCGGATTCCACGATGGTCGTGGACAAGAGCACGTCGTACTGCCCGTCGTAGAAGGCGTTCATGATATCGTCGAGCTCGCCCGCCGGCATCTGGCCGTGCGCGGTCGCCACCTTCAGCTCCGGCACCTGCTCCTCAAGGAAGCGCCGGATGTCGGCAAGGTCGGAAATGCGCGGCACGACATAAAAACTCTGGCCGCCGCGGTAGCGCTCGCGCAGCAGCGTCTCGCGGATCACCAGCGGGTCGAAGGGCGAGATGAAGGTGCGCACCGCCATGCGGTCGACCGGCGGCGTGGCGATCAGCGACAGCTCGCGCACGCCGGTCAGCGCCAGTTGCAGCGTGCGCGGGATCGGCGTCGCCGACAGCGTCAGCACATGCACGTCGCTCTTCAGCTCTTTCAGCCGCTCCTTGTGCTTGACGCCGAAATGCTGCTCCTCGTCAACGATCAGGAGGCCGAGATTCTTGAAGGTGATCGAGGAGCCGAGCAGCGCATGGGTGCCGACGACGATGTCGACCGTGCCGTCGGCCAGCCCCTTCTTGGTCTCGGAGAGCTCCCTAGAACCGACGAGGCGCGACGCCTGCCGCACCGTCACCGGCAGCCCGGCGAAACGCTGGCTGAAGGTGCGGAAATGCTGGCGGGCGAGCAGCGTCGTCGGCACCACGACCGCGACCTGAAACCCTTCCATGGCGGCGAGGAAGGCCGCGCGCAGCGCCACCTCGGTCTTGCCGAAGCCGACATCGCCGCAGATCAGCCGGTCCATCGGCCTCCCGGCGGCAAGGTCTTCCGTCACCGCCTCGATGGCCGCGAGCTGGTCGTCGGTCTCGTCATAGGGGAAGCGGGCGGAAAACTCGCCGTAAAGCCCGTCAGGCGGCGTCAGCACGGGTGCGGGCCGCATCTGCCGCTCGGCCGCGAGCTTGATCAGCTGGCCAGCCATTTCGAGCAACCGGCGCTTCAGCTTCGCCTTGCGCGACTGCCACGCGACGCCGCCGAGCTTGTCCAGCACCGCCTCGGCCGAATCCGAGCCGTAGCGCGACAGAAGCTCGATGTTCTCGACCGGCAGGAACAGCCGGTCGTCGCCGGCATAGCGGATTTCGAGGCAGTCATGCGGCGCGCCGGCCGCCTGGATGGTCTTCAGCCCGACGAAGCGGCCGATGCCGTGATCGGCATGGACGACGATGTCGCCCGCAGAAAGCGCAGCCACTTCCGCAATGAAATCCGATGCCTTGCGCCGTTTCTTCGCGCGACGGATGAGCCTGTCGCCCAAAATGTCCTGTTCGGCGACGACGACGAGGTGCGCCGTCTCGAAACCGGCCTCGAGCGGCAGCACGGCAAGTCCGGCCTCGCCCGGCTTCAGCTTCTCCGCCTCGGCGAGCGAGGACACCCGCTTGAGGTTTTCCAGCCCATGCTCGGCCAGCACCTGCGTCAAGCGGTCGAGCGAGCCCTCGGAAAAGCCCGCGACCAGCACCC
>JACZJD010000191.1 GCA_014860725.1 Aquamicrobium sp. | reverse complement strand
AACCGCCTGGCGCTGCTGGCGCGCATTCACGCGGCGACCGCACAGGTCGCCGACTTCTCGCGCATCGCCGCCTGAACGGCCGCCCGGCCTGTTGCGGTGCGGCGGCGGATGGTCACGGCCGGCCTGAGGAGCCGGCCGCGGACCCTCAATAGCCAATGATCCGAACCCTGACGCTGCTGCTGTAGACTTCGACCTCGACCAGCGGCTCGCCGTTGGCGATCGCGTTGCGCGTCGCGCCGCTCATGGCGCTGCTCTTGTTCAGCATCTTCTCGAAACGCGCCCGCGCAGCCGTCGTGCGGAACCACGGATCGCTGTCGTTCTCGGGGTCGCGGATGCCGAACCTGTGGAAGTTCGCCCGATCCTGGCGGACCATCTGCGCCGCCGTGTCGAGTGCGTAGCCGTCGCTGGCATAGTGGTCGGACGACGAGATCCTGGCGACGTACGAGCCGAGGAACTGGTCCGCCATCGCCGGGCCTGCCGCCGAGAGGACGGCGAATGCGGCTGCTGCGAGGAAAAATCTCTTGCTGATCATGGCCAAAGCCCCGTTGTCCCAGGAGTGAAAGCGGATTTACCGAGCGCATTCCGACGACATTGCGGCGGCGGACGCATTGCGCGAAATCAATGGCTCGGCCCTGCGCAAGTCGATTTTCCGGCTGCCAGCGGCGAAGACCGTCTATTCCGGCTTGCGTGTCGGCGGCTCGGGCGGCGGCGGCGCGGCCGGCGGGGTTTCGCGCTTTGTCGGCGCATCCTTCTGCCGCGGGAGACCGCCGGCAGCTTCCGGCGCCTTGGCTTCGACCTTGACGGGTGCGGCAGGGGCGGCAGCGGCCGGACGGGCGAAGGCGTCACCGATGAGGCCGCCACGGATCACCATCGGCATCTGTTCCGGCCGCCGCCGGCTCTTCTTTTCCGGCGCGGGTCCGATCGATGCGATCTGCTCGTAGGAAACGGGCAATTGGACGTCGCCGAAGGCGATGATGGACGGGCTGAGCACCCGGGGAATCGGAACCTGATAGGCCGATACATCGGGCAGTGGCGCGCGGGTGGCGGCGGGCTTCGGTTCCGTGGACGGCGGCCCGGCGACGGCGACCTTGCCGGCGTTGTCTCCCCCTTCTTCGCCCGGGAACGGATACGAGAGGGGCACCCGGGTTTCGACCTGCTTCGCCGCGGCGATTTTCGCGGCCTTCGGCGTTCCACCGGCGGACGTGGCGGTGCCGAGCACGATCATCGACGGTCCCAGGGGCTCGGTCATGGGATCGAGCACAACGAAAGACGACGCCTGCGCGCCGGCCGTCATCGCTCCCCACAACAGAAAAGCCACTCGGAACTTCATGGAACTCCCGGCCGCGTCCGGTGGATAGGGATAGCAAAACGGTCTTGCCGCCGGATTTCGCCAACAGGTAGCATTCGACAGATTATGAATCCGTTACGTAGGGGCACTTGCCGCGCCGGGCATGCCGCGATACCCACGGGCCGGACAGCCGAGTGCCTTCCGGGGATCCTGTGACGTGACCGAAGTCCTGCCTGCCGCAGAAGCGCTGCCCCGCGCCGTCGAGTTGCTGCGCGCCGGCGAGATGGTGGCCTTGCCCACGGAAACGGTCTACGGCCTTGCCGGCGACGCCAACAGCGGCGCGGCCGTGGCACGGATCTTCGAGGCGAAGGGCCGCCCGCGCTTCAACCCGCTCATCGTCCACGTCGCCTCCATGGTCATGGCGGAAGACATCGCGGTGTTCGATCCGCTGTCGCGGAAGCTCGCCGCAGCATTCTGGCCCGGCCCGCTGACGCTGGTCCTCCCGCTTCGCCCCGGTTCGGATGTTCACCCGCTGGTCACGGCCGGGCTCGACACGGTGGCACTGCGCATGCCGCGCGGATTTGCCTCCGGCCTGATCGCGGCGCTCGGCCGACCGCTCGCCGCGCCCAGCGCCAACTCGTCCGGTCGCGTCAGCGCGACCACCGCCGAGGCCGTGGTCGCCGATCTCGGCGACCGGATACCGCTCGTCGTCGACGGGGGCGCGACGACCGTCGGGCTGGAATCGGCGATCGTGAAGGTTGCGGACGACCGGATCGTCCTGTTGCGTCCGGGGGGCGTCGCTGCCGACGCCATCGAGGCGGCAGCCGGCATGCCGCTCGAACGCGGAGCCACGGGCATCCAGGCGCCCGGCATGCTGACTTCGCACTATGCGCCCGGAGCGGCCGTGCGCACCGATGCGTCCGGCGTCTCCGAGGGCGAGGCCCTGCTCGCCTTCGGCCCGCTGCGGATCGCCGGCGCGGAGCGCGCGCGCGCGGTGCTCAAC
>JACZJD010000190.1 GCA_014860725.1 Aquamicrobium sp. | reverse complement strand
GACCTGCTCTGCGCCGGGCCCTGGGACGGCAGGGGTCCGGCGACCCTCCTGCCGGCGGTCCGCGACTATCCGGCGACGCGCGACGTCGCCTGGGACAGTTTCAGCTATCTTGCCAGCAATGCGGTCGCCGTCGGCGAACTTGATCTGGCGCTGGCAGCACTGGACACGGTCGACGACCTCGCCGATACCCCGGCCCGGCGCTTCGCCCTGATGGTGCAGCGCGCCGGCGTCACCTTCTCCCGCAAGGACTATCGCGAGGCCGAACGGATCTTCGTCGCGACCGGCCGCGACGCCGAGGCGGCCGGCGATCGCCTGAACGCCTCACTCGCGGCCTTCTATCTCGCCATTGCCCGGTTCTACCTCGCCGCAGGCGAAGGAGTCGCGCCGGCCAAGGCAGAGCTTGTCGAGGCCGCGACGCGGGCCGCCGATGTCGCCGGTGGCGACCTGCAGATGCGCCAGTACGTGCTGACCACCGCCACTCGGATGCTGTTCATGCAGGCCTTCGATCACGCCGACGCGCTGCCGCTCGCCGAGCCGGCCTTCCAGGCTTTCAAGGCGCGCCAGGCGGCCCTCGGCGGCTACGATGCGGGGCAGGAGGCCGCACGTCGCGACCAGCGTAGCTTCCTCGACATCTACATCGGCGCGAACTACGCCGCGGCGAAGTCGAAGTAGACGGCTCAGCCGCCCATCGCCGCGCGTGGCAGGCGGATCTGCTCGCCGAAGCGCAGCCGCAGTCGATCATCGATCGCCCTCGGCACGTGGCGCGGGAAGCGCGTCGCGAGGATCTTCTTCCTCTCCTCGATGGCGCGCGACAGGATGTCGGGCCGGCCCTTCTCGTTCCATTCCTTGGGCGAAAACCGGTCGCCGATCGCCGGGTAGAAATACTCCGTCTGCATCAGCCGCAGCGTCTGCTCGTTGCCGAGAAAGTGGCCGGGCCCCTTCAGGCAGACGTCGGCGATCGTGTCGACCGAGAGCGCCGCGTCCGAGACCTCGATGCCGCGCACGCAGCGCAGACAGTGGCCGATCATGTCGTTGTCGATGATCAGGCTCTCAAGGCAGAAGCCGAGCAGCGAGGCATGCATGCCGGCCGACTCGTAGATCAGGTTCAGCCCGGAAAGGCCGGCCATGACGTCGGTGATGCCCTTCTCGTAGCCGGACTGGATGTCCGGGAGTTTGGAGTCGGCCATGCCCGCCGCGGAGCCGCCCGGCAGGTCGTAATACCGCGCCATCTGCGCGCAGGCCGCCGTCAGCAGCGCCTGCTCGGCCGAGCCGCCGGACATGGCGCCGGTCCGCAAGTCCGAGACGAACGGCCAGGTGCCGAAAATCGCCGGATGGCCGGGCTTCAGCGCGTTGACGTAGACGAGGCCGGCGAGCACTTCGGCCACCGCCTGCACAACTGCGCCGGCAATTGCCGCGGGCGCCGTCGCGCCGGCCTGGCCGGCCGAGAGCAGCAGGATCGGGATGCCGCCTTCGACGCAGGCCTCGAGCACGCCGCAGGCGTCCTCGGCGAATTTCATCGGCGGCACGACGAAGCAGTTGGAATTCGAGACGAACGGCCGGGCGCGGAAATTGTCCTCGCCGCCGGCGATGGCGTAGAGCATCTCCAGCGCCGGGGCGACGTTCTCGCGCACGGTGAACGAGGTGCCGACGTGTTTCGACGTGCCCATCACGCAGGCGTAGAGCGTGTTCAGGTCCATCTCCAGCGGGTCGGGAATGTCGCGCGGCACCATCGGGCGCTGGAAGAAGTG
>JACZJD010000021.1 GCA_014860725.1 Aquamicrobium sp. | reverse complement strand
CCGAGGATGACGGTGTCGAAGGCATCCGGCGGGAAAGGCTGGCGCACGAGGAGCGGCCGCCCGGTCTATCTCGTCGACGGCGCGCGCACGCCCTTCCTGCGCGCCCGCGGCAAGCCCGGCCCGTTCACGCCGGTCGATCTCGCCGTGCAGTGCGGCAGGCCGCTCCTCGTGCGCCAGCCTTTCCCGCCGGATGCCTTCGACACCGTCATCCTCGGCTGCGTCAACGTCGTCCCCGACGAGATGAACCCGGCGCGGGTGGCCGCGCTCCGGCTCGGCATGGGCGAGGCGATGACGGCCTTCACCGTGCAGATCAACTGCGGCTCCGGCATGCAGTCCATCGACACCGCCTTCCGCCTGATCGAGGGCGGCAAGGCCGATCTCATCCTCGCCGGCGGCACCGAGGCGCTGAGCCACGCGCCGCTGGTGTTGTCGCGGGCCGCGACGGAATGGTTCGGCCGCCTCGCCGGGGCGCGCTCGCTTGCGCAGCGGCTCGGCGCGCTCGCCGGCTGGCGGCCGCGCTTCCTGAAGCCGGTCATCGGGCTCGAGCGCGGGCTGACCGACCCGATCACCGAGCTCAACATGGGCCAGACGGCCGAGGTGCTGGCGCATCTCTTCGCCATCTCGCGCGAGGCGGCCGACGCCTATGCGCTCGAAAGCCACCGCCGGCTCGCCCGCGCGCAGGAAAGCGGCGCGCTGAAGGGCGAGGTCGTGCCGGCGATAGACCGCGACGGCGAGCTCCACGAGCGCGACGACGGCGTGCGGCCCGACACCTCGATGGAAAAGCTCGCCAGGCTGAAGCCCGCCTTCGAGCGGCCCTACGGCAAGGTGACGCCCGGCAATTCCTCGCAGATCACCGACGGCGCATGCTGGGTGGTGCTGGCGTCGGAAAAGGCGGTGGAGGAACACGGCCTCCAGCCGCTGGCGCGCATCCTCGACAGCGAGTGGGCCGCGCTCGACCCCTCGATCATGGGGCTGGGGCCGGTGCTGTCGGTGACGCCGCTCTTGCAGCGGCACGGGCTCGCGCGCGACGACGTCGAGCTGTGGGAGCTGAACGAGGCCTTCGCCGCGCAGGTGCTCGCCTGTCTCGCGGCATGGGAGGACGAGGAATTCTGCCGCGAGGTGCTGGGCCTCGACGGCGTCTTCGGGCGCGTCGGGCACGACAGGCTCAATGTCGACGGCGGTGCGATCAGCCTCGGCCACCCGGTCGGCACCAGCGGCAACCGCATCGTGCTGCACCTCGCCAACGCCATGCGCCGGCGCGGCGCGAGGCGCGGCGTCGCCACCGAATGCATCGGCGGCGGGCAGGGCGGCGCCATGCTCCTGGAGGCGGTGTGATGCGCGACGAGAGGATTGCCGTGCGCAGCGTGCTGGCCGGCCGCGAGATGGAAGAGGGGCCGGAAGAGAAGATGAGGGCGCTGGCGCACTGGGTGCTGGCCAGGGACGCGGACGGCATCGCCTGGCTGACGCTCGACCGGGCCGGCGAAAGCGCGAACACGCTGTCCGAGGAGGTGATCCGCGAGCTCGACCAGATGCTGACCGAGGTCGAGGGGCTGGGCGCGAGGGGGCTGGTCATCCGCTCGGCCAAGCCGGGCGGCTTCGCCGCCGGCGCCGACATCCGCGACTTCCGCGGCGTGACCGATGCCGGCGAGATCGAGGCGCGGATGCGCGAGGCGCACCGGATCGTCGACCGGCTGGCCGACCTCTCCCTTCCGACCGTCGCCGTCGTCCACGGCCATTGCCTCGGCGGCGGGCTGGAGCTGGCGCTGGCCTGCGGCAGGCGCATCGCGGTTCCCGGCGCCAGGCTCGGCTTTCCGGAAGTGCTGCTCGGCCTGCATCCGGGGCTGGGCGGCACCGTCCGCCTGACCGCGATCATCGACCCGCTCGAAGCCATGACCGTGATGCTGACCGGCAAGTCCGTCCATGCCGAAAAGGCGAAGCGGATCGGGCTCGTCGATGCGGTCGTGGAGGAGCGCCACATCGCGGCGGCCGTGCGCGCGGCCGTCGACGGCACGATGAAGCCCGCCCGCAGGAGCTGGAAGAACGCGGCCTTCTCGCTCGGCCCCGCGCGCAGCCTCGCCGCAAGCCGGATGCGCGCCGAAGCCGAGAAGCGCGCGCCTTCCGCGCATTACCCGGCACCCTACCGCCTGATCTCGCTGTGGGAGGAACACGGCAACCACGCGACGGCAATGCAGGAGGCCGAGATACGCTCCTTCTCGGAGCTTCTGGCGGGCGGGACGGCGCAGAACCTGATCCGCGTCTTCTTCCTGCGCGAGAAACTGAAGGGCATCGGCAAGGGCGAAAGCGGCGTCTCCCACGTTCATGTCATCGGCGCGGGCGCCATGGGCGGCGACATCGCGGCCTGGGCGGCGGCGCGGGGCAAGACCGTCACCCTGTCCGATCTCGAGCCGAAGGCGCTGGCCAGGGCGGTCGGCAGGGCCTCCCGCTTCCTTGCGGAGAAGCTGCATTCGGGCATCGAGCGGCGCGACGCGCTCGACCGGCTGATCCCCGACTTTTCCGGCGACGGCGTCGCCCGGGCCGACCTCGTCATCGAGGCCATCGCCGAGAAGGCGGAGGTGAAGAAGAAGGTCTTCGCGGAGATCGCGCCACGGATGAAGCCGGGCGCGCTCCTCGCCACCAACACGTCGAGCATCCCGCTCGAGGTGCTGCGCGAGGACCTGCCGTTCCCGGAACGGCTGGTCGGCATCCATTTCTTCAATCCGGTGACCCGGATGGAGCTGGTCGAGATCGTCTCGCACGACGGCGCGAGCGAGGAGGCACTGGCCCGCGCCCGCGCCTTCTGCGGCGACATCGACCGGCTGCCCGCGCCCGTGAAGAGCGCGCCGGGCTTTCTCGTCAACCGCGCGCTGACGCCCTATCTGGCCGAGGCGCTGCTGCTCCTCGACGAGGGCGTCAAGAAGGAGACCATCGACCGCGCGGCGACCGATTTCGGCATGCCGATGGGACCGATCGAGCTTGCCGACCGGGTCGGGCTCGACATCGCGCTGGAGGTCGCCGAAAGCCTGAAGGCGGCGGTGCCCGAGCCGATGCCGGAGATACCGGCATGGCTGCGCGACAAGGTCGGGAAGGGCGATCTCGGCCGCAAGACGGGCAGGGGCCTCTACGACTACGACGACAAGGGCAGGCCGAGGAAGGACAAGGACGTGCCCGCGCCCGACCCGCGCATGGCCGACCGGCTGATCCTGCCGATGCTCGACGCCTGCGTGCGGCTGCTGCGCGAGGGCATCGTTCAGGACGCCGACACGCTCGACGGGGCGATGATCTTCGCCACCGGCTTCGCGCCGTTCCGCGGCGGGCCGATCCACTATGCGCGGCAGCGCGGGGCCGACGACATCCTCGCAGCGCTGAGGGCGCTTCAGGCCGAACGTGGCGAGCGCTTCCGCCCCGCCGAGGGCTGGCAGCACCTGTCAGAGCTCTGACCATGGCCGCGCCCGAGCATCACGACGACCCCGACGCGGTCGCCGGCCGCATGGTCGAGGCGCTCGACGGCAGGATCGTGCTCGGCCTGCCGCTGGGGCTCGGCAAGGCCGGGCGCATCGCCAACGCGCTCTACCGCCGCGCCGAGGCCGACAGCGGCATCTCGCTCGACATCTTCACCGCGCTGACGCTGGAGCCGCCTTCGGCCTCGTCCGACATGGAGCGGCGCTTCGTCGAGCCGCTGAACGAGCGGCTGTTCTCCGGTTACGAACGGCTCGCCTATGCGCGGGCGATCCGCGACGGCGCGCTGCCGGGAAACGTCACTGTCAGCGAGTTCTTCCTTCAGGCCGGCTCGTGGCTCGGCGTGCCGGCGATGCAGCGCGCCTATGTCAGCGCCAACTACACCCATGCCGCCCGCGTCATCCTCGACCGCGGCGTCAACGCCATCGCCCAGCTCGTCGCCCGGCGGGGCCGGGGTGCCCGGGCGCGCTACAGCCTGTCGTGCAACGCCGACATCACGCTCGACCTCCTGCCGGCGCTGGAGGCGCGCGGGGAGGCATGCGTGCTTGCCGGCGAGGTCAGCGCCGCGCTGCCCTTCATGGGCGGGGAGGCGGCGCTGCCGGCGGGGCGCTTCGACCACATCCTCGAAACGCCGGGCGCGGAGCCGCGCCTCTTCGCCACGCCCAGACAGCCGGTCTTAGACGCCGACCACGCCATCGGCATCCATGTCGCGAGCCTGGTCAGGGACGGCGGGACGCTGCAGATCGGCATCGGCTCGCTCGACGATGCGGTGACGGCCGCGCTGGTCATGCGCCACGAGGCGCCGGACGTCTTCGCCGGGGCGCTGCGGCGGCTGTGCCACGGCGAGATCCCGCAAGGGCGCGAGACCGGGCCGTTCGACAAGGGGCTCTACGCGGCGAGCGAGATGTTCGTCGACGGATTCATGGAGCTCTACCGCCACGGCATCCTCAAGCGGAAGGCGGCGGACGGTGCGGTGCTCCATGCCGGCTTCCTGCTCGGCTCGGAGGAGTTCTACCGCTTCCTGCGCGACCTGCCCGAGGGGGAGCGGGCGCTGTTCTCCATGCGCGGCATCTCCTTCGTCAACGAGCTCTTCGGCGAGGAGGCGCAGAAGCGTGCCGACCGCGTCGACGCCCGCTTCGTCAACACGGCGATGATGGCGACGCTTCTCGGCGCGACCGTGTCGGACGGGCTGGAGGACGGGCAGGTCGTCTCCGGCGTCGGCGGGCAATACAATTTCGTGGCGCAAGCCTTCGCGCTCGACGGCGCGCGCGCCATCATCACGCTCAACGCGACGCGCGAAGCGAAGGGCAGGCGGGAGTCGCGCATCCTGTGGAGCTACGGCCACGCCACCGTCCCCCGCCACCTGCGCGACGTCTTCGTCACCGAGTACGGCGTCGCCGACCTGCGCGGCAAAAGCGACCGCGACTGCATCGCGGCGATGCTGGCCGTGGCCGACGCCGGGTTTCAGGACGATCTTCTCGGCCGGGCGAAACGGGCGGGGAAGATCGAGGACGACCACGGGATCACCGAAATGCAC